>JASFLF010000559.1:0-3546 GCA_050118235.1 Gammaproteobacteria bacterium
TTGATCAGCAGGTTCCTCAAAAGAGAGGATGTCCAGCTGAGACAAGATTGAGTCGAGTTGATTGCTGAGGCGTGTTGAACCGCGCTTTGCGGCACCAAATCGGAGTTCGGCCGCTACGATGATACTTGTACATATATTGCCTTCGCCCACTTCGGCAATCCGATCTGTAACCACCCCGGCTGGTCGACGGACCAAATCGGAAAGAATATTTGTGTCCAGTAAGTAACGTTGTTTATCGTTCACAGCTCTATATCATCCAGCGGCGGTAATCCTTCATCCACATCTGGAAACTCTTCATCTATTGGTTCTAGCGTTTGCAACAATTGAAGTAATCCGCCTTTCTTCACTGGTTCGATTATCAGTTTATCGCCTTCTTTACGGATAATGGCTTCTTCACCCTCCAATTCAAATTCTTTTGGGATACGCAGGGCCTGGTTGCAACCATTTCGAAATAAGCGGGCATGACGTACAGTAGACATTTTATAGACCTCCAAAATGCGGCATATGCCTAAGCATATGCTCAGATTTGTGTATTTTCAACTGGATTGGAATTTAGAGAACCGATCAGAGTTGAAAGTAGTTTGTGGGATTTAAATGAGGCAGAGTGAGAGATTACTCGGCGCATCCTTGCGCCTCACCCCTGCGGGGCCAGCCTATGGCTGTTCAAAATCGCTCCCGGCAATTTTGTCGAACCCCCGCCTGCTGTCGCAGGTATCCGGGGATTCGAATGCGTACTACACGATAAAATAAAAAGGGGTCATAAAAGCCCCTTTTTGTTTTATGGCGGAGAGCGAGGCCGTTCTCGGGCATCCTGCCCTTCACGGCACCTGGACATCCTTGTCCATTGGGATTCTCAGGTTCGAATCCACTTTCATCGAACCAAAATAAAAGGGCCCATACAAAGGGCCCTTTTATTTTGGTTGGCGGAGAGCGAGGGATTCGAACCCCCGGAAGGTTGCCCTTCAACGGTTTTCAAGACCGCCGCTTTCGACCACTCAGCCAGCTCTCCAGTAAACTCGAAAATCTATATTCGTATCTTAATATATTGCTATCTGTACTTGTGTTGTCTCAAGCGGCTCACCCCGCCGCTTTGCTCGGCCCTTCCCTGCGCCTCGCCCCTTCGGGGCCAGCCTGCCGGCTGTCCAAATTTATTCCTGACAAATTTGTCGACCACTCGGTAATTGCTCCTGCATTACTCTAACTCCCGCGTCCATGCGGTCGTCAGCCAGCTCTCCAAAATCTAACTTAAAACCCACAAATTAATTGAGGATATTGATCATGCAACTGCTTTAAGGATTATCTGTAAGCCTCTCGGATCAAATAACTGGTTAAGTAGCATTTAACCATCTGATTGTCCTCAAGTTTCGCGGAATTAGATCCTTCGCTATCGCTCAGGATGACACTCAGAGGTTCCTGATAATGACACTCAGAGGTTCCTGATAATGACACTCAGAGGTTCCTGATAAATAGTCACAGTTCGTTAACGTTATTGAATTCAACGGATTTGCCGTTATATACCGCTAGAAGGCACGGAATTCTACTTTAGTTCGGCATGAAGTTCCAGCTTGTCTTAATGTGCTCTTGCATATATGCTGTGAACTAAATGTTGACAACTTATGTCATAAATTTTAGTTAAAAACCAATTGGAGGTTAGAAAACAATGAATCAGAATCACCCTGCTGTAGCCCGTCCGGCTTCGTCGGTGCTGTCTACAAATAAGGTCATTCGAAACACTTATACCCTGTTGTCCATGACTCTGTTGTTCAGCGCGTTGACCGCTGGCATCGCTGTGATGACCAATATGCCGCCTATGAACTTTATTATCGTGTTGGCGGGTTATTTCGGGTTGTTGTTCGCAACCACCAAATTTGCCAACAGTTCGCTGGGTTTGGTGTTTGTTTTCGCTCTGACCGGTTTTATGGGGCTGACACTGGGGCCCATTATTAATATGTATCTGCATTTGCCCAACGGCAGCCAAATCGTGATGACCGCCATGGGTGGCACCGGCGCGATTTTCTTAGGTTTGTCCGGCTATGCTCTGACCACCCGCAAGGATTTCAGCTTTATGGGCGGGTTCTTGATGGTCGGTATTTTGGTGGCCTTCTTGGCGGGATTAGCCTCGATGATTTTCTCTATGCCGATGCTGTCTTTGGCCGTTTCCGCGATGTTCGTGCTGTTGATGTCCGGCTTGATTCTGTTTCAGACCAGCCAGATCATTCACGGCGGCGAAACCAACTATATTTTGGCCACGGTGACTTTGTACATTAGTATTTACAACTTGTTCACCAGTTTGCTGCACTTGTTGGGTGCGTTTAGTGGTGATGATTGATTTGAGTTAGTGCTTATTTGATTTTGCAAAACCCCGGTTTAGCCGGGGTTTTTGTTTGTTAGGCGAGGCGATATCGAGGAATCTTCAGGTCCTGCACCCGAACCGCCGCCAAAGATCCTTCGGCTTCGCTCAGGATGACAAATTCTCGAGGTAAGGTGTAAAAGAAAATGGAAACGTGGGAAAAGATTATTTTGGCCGTGGTTGCGGGCCTGATTATGTTTTTTTTCTTCCCCAGGATGAAGCATTGGATTAGAGATGCGCCTAAGGGAAGTCGTAGTGAGTGGATGGGGTTGGCGTTTGTCCTGGGATTTGTGGTGTTGTTTGTGTTGTTGTTGATTATGTCGGTGAAATAAGGTTTTTGCTCAGCAGCTGGGGCATTATTTCTATTGTAGAGCTTGAATTCGAGTGTTGTGGTATAAGATCCTTCGTTTCACTCGATGACACTTTCAAGGATTTTCCAGTTTCCGGTAGCGCAGTCCCAGTACGTCTTCGGCCACTCGTTGGATTTTTTCCGCTACGGGGGGCGCTTCGATATCCATCACTTGCTCGACTACCCATTTGTCGTCGGTGAGCTTTAAGTGGTCGGCCACATTTAATGCTAAATAGCGGGTAAATTCGAAACCCGGACCGTTGTCGAAACGACATTCGGCGTAGTTTTTAAAACGCTCGTTCATGCTGTCCATGAAGGATTTCACGTAGTCCGCGGGGCCTAACAATTCTATTTGGTTTTCGGCCACGGTTTCCGCCAATTGCGTGGCCACTGCGGTGATGAAGGGGCCGCGTTCTTCTTCGGCGATTTTTTCATAGATGAGCCGGTCTACTATGTGCAATTGGTAAAAGATAAATTCGTTTATGGTATCGATGGCTTGGGTGTCTTCGCGAAAGCGAAAGCCTTCTTTTTCCATATGGGTAAAAGCCTCTTTGGCCAGTTTCCATATGTTCATGGCGATGACGCTGCTGAGGTCTTGCAGGGTTTTCGGCCGGCTGGGGCGTTTGCTCCGCCGTTCTCGTTTGGATTTGTGCCATTTGGTTTTTAAGCGTACTGCCACTGGGAATGCTCCGCAATTTTAGTGTTGATCTATATATTGTCGCTGTTCGGTTCGTTTTTCGTAACGTGCGCTGTGCCCGCGTCAAGCTACGAATTTGTAGATAGCTTTTCGTGCGCGTGGCGTACACTATATAACTTCGTTAACCTATTTTTTGTAGGGTGGGCACTG
>JASFLF010000560.1:0-3544 GCA_050118235.1 Gammaproteobacteria bacterium
CAGTTTCTTCCACCTTGGTGATTAATTCCTGTTTCCAATTGTTGAGCATATTGCGGAAATGCTCCTCTTGCTGAGGATTCATGTATTCTTCACCCTTTTTTTCCTGATAAGGAGTGAAATTACTGAACCCCAAATCATCGCTTACCGGGGCGACTACTTCCGCTTTGTTTTTTTTCACAGCCATATTAACTGCTCCCATTTACAGACTCACGAAATTTAAGGGCGCAACTTATATCAGAATAGGGTTAGAAACACAACATTATTGTGTTTATTCCGGTATTGCCATTGCGTCTTTTATATCGACTGGTTGCTTTGATCTGATCAATCGATTCATAAAATAAATAAGATAAATAGATTGAAAGTATGGTAACTAGTTCACATTTTTGAGCTTTTACCAGGATGTCGCGACTGAACATCCGGGTAGTGTATCCTCCCGGTGTGGTGTGTGCGAGTCATACTGTTGTTAACTATTTGTTTTATATAGAGATATGTTATGAGAGAATTAAAAGCATTAATTTTTGACGTCGACGGGACCTTGGCGGATACCGAAGAGGTGCACCGGATGGCGTTTAATCGGGCGTTTGCGCAGTCCGGTATCGATTGGCAGTGGTCTCAGGCGTTATACGGCCAATTATTGGCGGTAACGGGAGGTAAAGAACGCATCCACCATTACGTCACTGAGTATCAACCGGGATTCATGGATGAAGCACAACTGGCGGATTTTGCAGCCGTTTTGCATAAAACCAAAACCGCTATCTATACCCAAATGCTCGATGGCGGGGAAATTCAATTGCGCCCCGGGGTAGAGCGCTTATTGCGCGAAGCCCGCAATCGGGGCTTAAGACTTGCCATCGCCACCACCACGACATTGGCCAACGTCGAGGCGCTCATCAACAACGCCTTGGAACCCGCTGCCATGCAATGGTTTGATGTAGTGGGTGCCGGAGACGTGGTACCGCATAAGAAACCGGCGGCGGATATTTACGAGTACGCCTTGGAAAAATTGCAGTTGTCGCCTGAGGAATGTATTGCTTTTGAAGATTCCCAAAACGGCCTGCGGGCTTCGACAGGAGCGAATCTTAATACTATTATTGCGGTCAACCACTACACCCAAGAGCATGATTTTACCGGCGCTGTTATAGTTTTGGATCAATTAGGCGAGCCGGATCACCCGTTTACGGTATTATCGGGAGATGGATTTGGGCACACGTATTTAAACGTGGAATTGGTGAAGAAACTCCATAACCGGGCCAAAACATCGCCGGGCGAAAAATCCAAATAAGTGCAAAATACACCTTGAGGGGCGGGGTTAATTAGTTGAAGAATAAACAAAAGATACATACGGCGGCGCGCATGGCGGCGATCGAACCGTTTCATGTTATGGATTTGTTGGCCAAAGCACGGCAGCTGGAGTCCCAAGGTCGCAGCGTCGTGCACATGGAAATTGGTGAGCCGGATTTTGTCACCCCACAAGCTGTCGTCGATGCCGGAGTAACGGCATTGCAGCACGGCTATACCCACTACACGCCGGCGGTGGGTTTACCGGCGCTTCGTTCTGCGATTGCTCAATATTATCGACAGACCTATCAAGTTAGTGTTAATCCGGAGCAAGTGATCGTCACTCCGGGCGCCTCAGGCGCTTTATTGCTTATTTTGGGGGTGATGATCAATCCCGGGGACCAAGTGCTGATGAGTGATCCCGGTTACCCCTGTAACCGCCACTTTGTCAGGCTGATGGAAGGCGAGGCGGTGGGCATTCCTGTGGATGCCACGACTCGTTATCAATTGACGGTGGAATTGCTGGAAAAGCATTGGACGGCCAAGACGCGTGCTGTGATGCTGGCATCACCGTCCAATCCCACCGGATCGATAATACGCGAACAGCCATTGCAACAACTTATCGAATATATCGAACACCAGGGCGCCTACCTTATTATGGATGAGATATACCATGGCCTGGTATATGGTACTCAAGCGGCAACCGCGGCGGGCCGCTCCGATAATGTAATAGTCATCAACAGTTTTTCAAAGTATTTCACCATGACCGGTTGGCGTTTGGGTTGGTTGGTGGCGCCGGATTCCATAACCCGGGAAATCGATAAGCTAGCACAGAATGTATTTCTGGCACCTGCAACCATTTCGCAACACGCCGCATTAGCAGCGTTCCATCCTGAAACCGTGCACGTGCTGGAACAGCGCCGCGCCGAGTTTCAGCGCCGCAGGGATTATTTACTCCCGCAACTGCGGCAAATGGGATTCGACATTCCCGTCGAGCCAGAAGGCGCGTTCTATCTATATGCCGATTGTTCGCGATTTACCAACAACAGCTACGAATTTTGTGAATCCATGTTGCACGAGGCGGGGGTGGCAATTACGCCGGGTGTGGATTTCGGTAACTATTTACCGCAAACCCATGTGCGATTTGCCTATACTACTTCTATGGAGAACCTTCAGGAGGGGGTAAACAGAATTACAGCGTTCTTAAATAAGCACTCGTAACTTTTTGAGTTTTCAACGTTAACCTGATTTTAACAATATTTTTACCAATTTATTCCGGGTAATCGGGTGACTTTTAATTTTATTTTAAGCTATATTGGTCATTATTTGGTCAGGTCATCACCCACTATTTAGAAAAATAATCAAATTTTCAATAAGATGGCTGTAAAGGCTTGAAACAATCTATAGATTGAATAGAGTCGATTTTGTTACATTCGGGGTACGAGAAACATGGCTGAACTGCTAGATAACATTTACTATTCTGATCCAAAGGTGTGCGCACGTATTCATAGTGGCCAGGACCGCCGTCGTAAAAACTCTTTGCGCACAGCGGTACATTCTTTATACCGTAACCGGCGTGCCTCGGTTCGGCGTATTGATGACGATGTCGTCAACGTCTACCTCGACCAGCATGAACCCTGGCTGATATACATGGCCTTAGGCGCTTTATTGCTGAGCGCCACCGACGCGTTTTTCACCCTGGCTTTGCTGCAACACGGCAGTTATGAGCTGAATCCTTTTATGGATTTTTTCATTCAAAAAGATCCGCGTTTGTTTTTTATCGTCAAATTCACCATGACATCAACATGTATCGTGTTTGTGTTGATGCATAAGAACTTTCAATTTTTACGATTGTTCAAAGGGTATCATGTACTGTTAACGTCGTTTGCCTTGTACAGTATGTTGATTTGTTATGAATTGACCATGTTGATTCAAATAGGATTTTTCGGGCCATTTTAATCTAATTTATCTCGCAGTTGTTTTAACTGCTCAATCCATAAGGCCGTGGCGCCCGCGACAGCGGCGGGCATCACCAAAAAGTTCAGGATCGGCGTCATTGTCGCGACACTGACCGCACTGCCAAACCCCAGATTCAAAAAACGCTTTTTTGCCACCGTTTGACGTTGCTGTGGGAACATGATGTTGTGATTTCCCATGGGGAAGTCGGCGTATTCCAAAGCCAGCATCCAGGCACTGAAAACAAACCATAATACCGGCGCGGCCAGATTTACGCCTGGAATAAGGAATAACACCAAAAACGGAATTG
>JASFLF010000561.1:0-3529 GCA_050118235.1 Gammaproteobacteria bacterium
AAGGCTTGACTCTTTGTACTATAATCTTAGCGAAATAGTATAGTCTCCGAAACGGAATTTGACTATTTTTTGTTACTACAAAAATCAATAAAAATTAATCTTAAGTCAGAAAGCATAGATCGATGAAAATTGATTCAATTATTTTTATTCTATTGATCAGCCTTAGTGCAAACACGTGTATAGCATCCAGGAACGATACTGACCAAGCCTATGAGTTTGGGGTATTACCTTATCTAGCGCCGGTCCGGCTTGAAAGTATGTATGGACCGGCAGTTTCCGAAATTAGCCGGCTTCTAAATCGAAAGGTGTATCTACGTACTAGCACCTCATCCGAAAAATACTTCGCTAATCTGCAACAAAGCGCTTTTGATTTGGCGGTCGTTAATCCCTTCGATAGCGTCCCAGCGCAGGAACAGTTTGGATATATCGCCATAGCCGCTCGTTCGCAACATCATTGTAGTATTTATACCCTACCACAGTCCCCTATTCAGCAGTTTGACAATTTAAGGAGAAAAGTCATAGGTGTTGCTTCGCCCAGGTCGCCTATTACGTTTTACACGACACGGCTGCTAAATCAGCAGGATTTGCGGGCAGGTATTGATGTAGAGTTAAAGCCTTATCCGACCACCCACGCATGTTTACACGCCCTGATTGTCGGGGACATCAGTGCATGCGGGGCGAGCACTATAACCGCTGACATATTTAGACATCAACGAGGCATTGAGTTACGAGAGCTTGCGCAATGCGAAGAATTTCCGGGAATGGTTTTTCTGGTCCACAGTCGGTTACCGGTGACTGAGAGAAAATTGCTGCGTCAAACAATACTCAATTGGTCCAGTACGGAAAATGGAATAACATTGCTAAACACCATTGGCCCGCATACTAGATTCGTTTCCTACAGCCCGGAAAACTTTAAGAATATTAGAATCCATTACGAGGAATGGAAAGCCATTGATAGTGCTACCCCTTAAATATCGAATCGCAGGCACTTTTTTCATATTGGAGACAATCGTACTGGCGGTTGTTATCGCCACTATCCTAACTTCGTATTACTATCAAATCCGACACCAACTCGATAGAGAGGATGACATTATTGTCCAATTGCTGGCGGATTTCGCCAGGGAAGCCTTGTTGACCCGGGAATACGAACTGATCCAACCGCACTTGGAAGCCATATCCGATAGCGAACATGTCCTCAGTATTGCTCTGTACGATGAAAAAGCACGCCTGGTTGCCAGCCACAAGGTCGCTATCGGCGAAGAACCCAATAATACGAACAAGCAAACCGAAGATTACTATTGGAAAGTAAAATCCATAGCAAATAGTGCTGGTACTTATGGAAGACTGGCCATTCAATTTTCCAATATACCGCTACAGTCATTTCATGCCGGCATCCGGAATCGGGCCATATTAATTTCTATCATTGGACTGGTAACTATTGCGGTGCTGGCTATAGTCGCCGGCCATGCGCTTACCCGGAGGCTCGCAAGAGTAACCAACGCTGCCAATGAGTTTGCTCAAGGCCGGCTGGATATCAAAACCCAATTAATGGGCGCCGACGAAGTTGCGCATTTAGGACAAGCGTTTGACCGCATGACCGATTCAATTGTTTTGTCCCAACATAAATTACGCGAACAAGCGGACCATATTCAGCTGTTAATGGACTCTACCGCGGAAGCAATATTCGGCATTGACACGCTGGGATATTGCACTTTCGTTAACAATTCGTGTTTGCGAATATTGGGTTACGAATCCGCATCCGAGCTAATTGGCAAAAACATGCACAAAACCATACACCATTCACATGTTGACCGCGAACATCTTTCGATATCCGAACCGAACGCCTATCAAGCGTTTTACACCCGGGTAGGATTACATGTCGATAACGAAGTCTTATGCAGAAAAGACGGCGGTTGTTTTCCGGCGGAATATTGGTCCTACCCTATTTTTAAAAATGATGCAGTGATCGGCGCCGTAGTTACTTTTATCGACATTACCGAACGAAGAAATGCTGAAGAAGCACTTAAAAAATCCGAGGAAAAGTGGCGCTCCATCACGAAAAATTCGCCGGATCACATCATGCTGCTGGATTTGGCGGGTAATATTCAGTTTATCAATCGAACAGTCTCTGATTTAAACATCGAACAAGTCTTAAATACGCCGGTTTACAACTATTTGCCGCAAGAGTATCGAAAACCCATGAAAGAATGTCTTGATAAGGTGGAGACCACAAAAAAAGCGGATGCATTTGATGCAGTATATCGCGACGTGAACGGCAATCATGACCATTTTGAGTCGCGGGTTGGGCCCGTTTTCGATGCAGACAATGTCGTTGGATTTACAGTGAGCTCAAGAAATGTTACCGCCCGTAAACAAGCGGAAATAGAACTAAAAAAACATCAAGAAAGACTTGAAGAACTGGTTGAGGCAAGAACCGCGGAACTATTGAGCTTAAACAGGGAGTTGGAAGCATTTTCGTACTCGGTGTCACACGATTTGCGAGGCCCCCTTAGATCCATTGATGGTTTCAGCAAATTGTTATTGGATGATTATAACGACACCTTGGATGAAAACGGTATAGATTATATTAACAGAGTGCGCAACGCCTGCCAGCGGATGGGAGTATTGATTGATGATTTATTGGCTTTGTCCAAAGTTTCACGATACGAACTGCAGCGAAACTCGTTAGATCTAAGTGACCTGACCCGGCAAATTGTTAATGATCTCAGGGATACTGATTCTAACCGTTCAGTAGAGTTAGTTGTTGCCCCCGGTATGAAAGCAAATGCCGATGCGCATTTGGTACGTATCGTTATGGAAAATTTGCTCACCAATGCCTGGAAATATACTCAAAATCGCCCAAACGCCATTATCGAGTTCAATTCAATTACTCAGAAAGGTAACGGCACGTTTTTTGTGCGTGACAACGGTGTCGGTTTTGATATGCAATACGCGGCAAACTTGTTCAAACCGTTTCATCGCCTTCACTCGGAAACCGATTACCCGGGCAGTGGTATAGGGCTGGCGACGGTGGAGCGCATTATCAAACGGCACGGCGGAAAAGTCTGGGCCGAATCGGAAATAGGAAAAGGCTCGACGTTTTATTTCACTTTGGAAACTCCACGTCAGGATTAATGTTGGTCCAATTAACGCAATTCCCTTCGCAATATTTTGCCGACATTGGATTTTGGCAAGGCGTCTCGAAATTCAACGTGTTTGGGAACTTTATACGCAGTGAGTTCTTTCTTGCAATGTTCGAGTATTTTTTCTGTCGTCAATCCGGGATCTTTTTTTACGACAAATATTTTAACCACTTGCCCGGATTTTTCATCCGTCACACCCACCGCGGCCACTTCGAGTACTCCCGGATGTTCGGCGACTACGTTTTCGATCTCATTGGGGTAAACATTAAATCCTGATACTAGAATCATGTCATCTTTGCGCTCCATGATTTTCACAAAGCCGTTTGCGTCCATAGAGCCTATGTCTCCAGTGTGAAACCAACCATCTGATTTCAACACCGCCTCGG
>JASFLF010000562.1:0-3524 GCA_050118235.1 Gammaproteobacteria bacterium
AAGCCACCGAGTTTAATTTTGCGGTTGTCACTAACGGCGGCAGTCAGAAAATCAGGATTACCCCATTTCCCGAATCACCCAAGCTACGTATTGTTAACCAAGTTAAATTAGTCAACGGCAGTTGTGGCGCATGGCAAAAAAGGTTGAGGTTGCATACCATGAAAATAGACGGAATGCTGCAAGTCAGTTTCAGCGGCCGCTATGCCCGGGATTGTGACAAGCGCACTTTATATCGTCGAGTTACTCAAACGCAGGATCATTTTCAACATTTCTTCCTGCCATTGTGGCAACAACTCGGCGGCGTTTTCAACGGTAAGATCACATACGGAACCGTGCCGAAAAATGCTACGCTAGTCATGGAAGAACCATCCATCTCTCTAGCCGAGGCAGTAGGATTAATCAACAAATTCAGCAACAATGTAATGACTCGTCAAGTATTACTGACACTGGGGGCGCATTCCTTCGGCCCGCCAGGGACGACACAAAAAGGTATAGCCGCAGTTAAATCCTGGCTTGCCAAACAAAATCTCGATGATTCTGATTTGCAACTGGACAACGGCGCTGGATTGTCGCGCGATACTCGCGTCAGCGCGGCTTTTTTGGGTCGGTTGTTATACCATGTTTTTCAGCAAGCGTATATGCCGGAGTTTATAGCGTCTTTACCAGTGGCCGGATACGATGGGACAATGGCGCATCGGTTTAGCGAAGAACCGCTACTAGGCCATGCGCATATTAAAACTGGATTGCTGGACTTCGTGCAGTCCATGGCGGGATATGTTACCACGGCTTCCGGAAAACGCTTTGTGGTCGTTCTGCTTCACAATCATCCGCGCGCGCACACCAAGGCCGGAGAACAACTACAAAATGACGTTATACGTTGGGTTTATAATTTATGACTGTTATTGACTATTTGTGGACGGCAAATTGAGATCAACACAAGCTATGGCTTTACGGTTTACACTAATAGGTTTCTTCCCAAGAAATAGTGTGTTCCAACCGTTCTATCATAAACTGTTGTTCAGAAATTATTTCTCTAACAACATCACCAATTGAAATCATTCCCAGGATTTTGTCATTGAGTAGTACCGGCAAATGCCGTACGTGATGCCGCGTCATTATAGCTAAACATTCATCGATGTCTTGTTCGGGATAAGTGTAATACACTTGCCGGGTCATAATTTCCTTTATCTTAGTTTCTTTGGAAGAGCGATTCTTCAAAATCACTTTGCGGGCATAATCTCTTTCAGAAATAATACCTATCATTATGCCGTTAAGTAATACTGCTAATGCACCAATTTCCTTGTCTTCCATCAATTTGATGGCGTTATATACACTGTCTTCCGGGCTTATATGCCATACGTCATGGCCTTTGGTGGTGAGTAAATTCTCTACTTTTTTCATGGTTGTTCCTTTGCGCGCACAGCACTTAATAAAAACTCAATAGCACATACTTTAATTAAAACAGGTTTTCGCCTTAAGACAATAATAAAGGCAAATAAATTGTACAACTTCACATTTTAGTTTACGCAATATTTGTGTGGTTGGATTTGCTTGCGTGCATGTTGGTTACGCTCACTTAAGTTTTATCACGGCTTATAGCGTATTTTTATGACCTTACGGCAACTAAGCAGTATAGTACGGTCGGCAATAAGTTTTGTTTATTTCTAGGGATTTAAATGAGAATGTTTTATGAGTATCTATCGAAGGAGTTTATTTATACAAAGAAAGTTCTATTACATTCTCGGGCGAAATCACAAATCATTTGATTCACGTATCCTATAATAGTAAATATCTACTACCAATACAGAGGGCATAATTATGAAGGAATTACGCGAAAAACTTGGCGTAGTGGAAAACTTAGGATGGCTGGATAGGACGATAAGAATCGTGGTTGGCGCCGGCTTGATATCCATTCCCTGTTATTACTTGCTAACCGGTCAATTGATGTCGCCGTGGTATGCTTTCTTGATGCTTTTTGCAGTATATCCCCTAATAACAGGTATTGTGGGTTGCGACTGGATGTACAATATGGTCGGAGTGAAATCCTGTGGGACATCAGAGAGAAATCCCTGCGGTTCGTTTCCTTTTGAAATCGATGCAGCACTGGGTCACAAGCCCATACCGCATAGCGATTTGGAACACAGTTTGCAAAATTCCCATCACGAACCGCCTGCAGGTAAAGCGGCTTAGCTGTTATTTAAGGAACCTCTGAACAAGTCCTGGTTGAGCAGACAGGGAGCTGAATGCCGATCATGGACTTATTCAGAGGTTCCTTAAAACGCATGTAGACAATTAGCCTGCCATAGGTGACACACCAATTAACCAAGCGTGTAACCACAAAACAAAAGCCACATAAAGTCCCAATCCCGCTATAATGGCGATTATATCGTTCAAGCGGGAAGGGGGCGCCCCTGTTACGGGCAGTGGTGTGCGATGTTTCAGGGAAATTCTGTCCACCACTGCCCAGGCGAGAAACGAACCAAATAACACAACGTCGGCGAGGGAGCCGTTAACCAGCAAATGGGCGAATGCCCAGATCTTGGTGGCGGCTAACATCGGGTGTTTGGTGGCTTTTTGTATTCTCCCCGGCAGATAGGTGGCTAACAATAACGGAAAAATAAACACCAACAACAATAGTGACACATGCCGTAGCCACGTGGGTGGTGTATACAGAATAGTCGGATCTTGGCGCGCCAAACCGTAGCCATAAACAATCAATACAAATCCGGTAATGGCTATCAGGGAATAAAGCCCTTGCCAGGGCATCAAGCCGATGCGCGTCACTAATCGATCGCGCCATGAGCTAGCCAGGATTGAAATCGAGTGGGTTCCTAGAAACAGCACAAGTCCAATTATTAATACTGTCATTGTTTTTATTCCTTGTTTAGTACGTTAAAAGGATCGAAGAGATAAAGCTGAGATCATAAACTAATTAGATCTTCACAACCAAGTCCTTTTCCCACATTATTTTGCATGGATAGAGGCAGACTTACCGGCGAAAAAAGTCTAATCGAGATCTAGATGCGTTTTCTCAGAATGAATCAGGCAATACGATTGTATTTATTGGCTTTCGACACTGGTAATAACTCGAACATTTCATATCGCCGGCACGGCCGGCTCCTATCATTCTAACTCATCAATTTTACTCAATTTTGAGCGTCACGATGTGCTTATCGATAGCGAATATTTTTATATCCATGTTCGTGGTGAACCACAAAGTGATAATCCTATTATTTCCGGCGACATGCGCAATGGCATCATAGAACATTCGACACAGTGAAGGGCCATCGACCACGCCGGCGTGTACACCAAAACCGATTATGCGCCGCGTATACTGCTCCGTGGCCACCAATACCCGATAGGTATGCACCAGGATGGGTTCACAGCGAAACAGATCGGCTGGAGTAGTGCTTTAGAAGGACCTTTGGGGCTGTATTTACTACGATGTTTTGGTGAAAACAATATTCTATGTTTATGTTTCACCAGTGCCTTGTGAAATGCGAGTAAAGTGGATGTTTGTAAGA
>JASFLF010000563.1:0-3523 GCA_050118235.1 Gammaproteobacteria bacterium
TTGGCGGGTAATAAAAATATCGTGATTGTATGACGCAGGGGCCAGTGCCTGTACGTTGCTCACGCGATCCTCCACACTTAGGGATTGATTATAAATTCCATATTAGTGCAAAGATTATTCCAATCATGGGCGTACAGTTTATTGTGCGATCGACGGCGTAGCCGCCGCGGGTCACTGGGAGTGCGTATTGTCAGCCTATTTAGTCCGTGCCGATATTTGTGCCACAGCTCTGCAGTTCAAAGCTGACTGAGAGGTTGTTAAGTTGCCATATGGAGAGGCGGATGTGGGAGAGCAAACTCCGCAATCTTAAAATCTGGCGCCCACGCCGAAAGATACAGTTCGGCTGTCATTATTGTCTTGCTTGGCCGAAAAGTCATCGTATGCTGCCTCAAGGGAAAACGCAGGTGTTGCATAAACTTTAAACCGCAATGACACTGTATCTCCTTCGGCGCTCTCGGCGTCTCCCGAGTTTGTCATAAATCCAAGCCCAAAACTTGTTGCCGGATTCACATAGTAATCAGCCAACAAGCTTATCTCGTCATTGTCGCCGCTTTCACCGTCGTCGTCGTAACTGCTGCGCAGAAATTCAATTTCCAAATTAAAAGCGCGGTTTTGATCCAGCAGTGTCACTTTCTTAAATCCGATCGAATAATTGTCTGACTCTGATTTAAAAGTTTCCTGTTGCGGAAACTGATACGGATTATAGGCTTCTCCCTTGGTTTCGTTTTGGGCATAACCGAATGAAATGGCAGAATCATCGGACAAGTAATACCCGAAA
This sequence comes from Gammaproteobacteria bacterium, assembly GCA_050118235.1. Lineage (GTDB taxonomy): Bacteria > Pseudomonadota > Gammaproteobacteria > SZUA-152 > SZUA-152 > JAJDNG01. The sequence goes on from JASFLF010000563.1 coordinate 779, forward strand.
TCAATACCGACAGTGTCAGATTTTATATTTGCGGTAGCGCGGGAATTGACTTTCGAGTCGATGTCCTGATCGGCTTTGGCATAGAGAACGTCAAAATAAAAAGGCAAGTTTTTTTCCGCATACTGAAAACCCAATCCATAAAGTGGCCCATCACCGCTTCCAAAGTCCCATTCGCTGTCAATTTTACCGTAAACGGCAACCACAGAGCCCACACGCTCTAGAAATGGCGCTTCAGCATAAGGTGTATTGGATATCGAAACCGGTGAGAGATAGTAAGCAAACCCTAAATCCACTATCTTGCTATCATAGTCATCACCATCCGTTGTCGAGTAGCCAAGCTCTGCCTCTGCACGGTACGAGTTTGGGGGTTCGTTACATACACCAACGGGGGAGAATACCTGCAATGCGGAACCGACGAATAAAAAGGGAAAATATTTTCTGATAAACATCTTTTACTCCACTATTTTACTATTACCTCAAATGCCGGTAGGTACTTTACAATAACCGTGGCTGAAATAATACGTGAATACCGCGATTGGAAATACAATTCTTATATAGTTGAGTCGCCATATAAATAATTTCGCATATTGCTTGCACTTAATATCACTGGATTTGATATATCTGAGGCGACGGCTATTCTTCCGGATTGCCGTTTACGACTTTCCGAAAGCTAGGATAAGGGTGCTGGCCGGCCAGTCTTAAGATACCGTACGTAATCAGCCAGGATCTTGTTGTGATCGAATGCCAGCGATTCCGGCAGGTTGTGCGGAGTATACAATTGCAGATGGGCGGCATCGTCGGCGGCTTTGGGGTCACCTTGGGCCTGGGCGATGTATACCGCGCTCACGGTGTGATGACGGGCGTCTCGACTGGGATTGGAATAATTACCCAATAAACAGGTTAGGGTTACGTCCAAACAGGTTTCTTCTTTGGCTTCGCGTATGGCGGCTTGTTCAAGCGTTTCCCCAATATCCACAAAGCCGCCGGGTATGGCCCAACCGTATGGCGGATTTTTGCGTTCGATCAACACGATGGGGCGGTCTGTCCGGTCGATCAATTCTATGATGATATCGACGGCGATGAGTGGTGTAGTCGGTGTCGGCATATGGGGCAGGTTATTTGGCGGTTTGCGACTTACCCTTGGGTTTGTCGGACGATTGGGGTAAAGCCAGCTTTTTATATTGTTGCAACATATGTTCAACGGATTGGGGGGTGAATGTTCCTTCGGATCCGGAATAGGCAAAGTTGATATCGTCTTGTAGCAACTCCCAGGCTTTTTCAGCCAATGGGGTGTGGGGGAAACGGCGTATGGTTTCTTTGAGATAATAATTTTCCGTCCAATATAAATTGTCTATGATGACATGGCGGCGAATGCTGCCCATGTAATACAGCGCTTCACCGATGCGTTTGTCGGTGTCGAAGTTGACGATAAACGGTACTAAATAGGTGGAGGCGATATGGAAATCGGCGTTGCCGCCTTTGTCCATGGGGAATTTTAATTTATCCAGGCCTTTGTTGTAGTATTGCAGGCCTAGTAAATACAGTTGGTCGGCACTTTGTATCTCCGACGGCAGTTTGCCGAAGCGTTTCCAATCGGTGGCGGCGCCTATCCATTCCTCGACGGCGTCGAGTTCGGCGTCGCTTAGGCGCTTGTCATTATAAAAAGTTTTGAAAAAAGCTAATGCGGCATCGGGGTCTTGTTTGACACGTAAGTAAATACTGCCTACCTGGTCGATGGCGTTTAACAGACGGTGATGTTTCGCCGTTTCCTGGTCGGCAGACACTATGTACTGTTTCAGTAAAGGCAGCGCGAGTTCATAGTTCTTGCGAGCGAATTGCCGTTGGGCTTCGAGGTAAAGTTCATTAGTATTAATTGCGGTATCAGCTGCGGATTTGGCCGCGCCCGTGGACGGGGCTTGCGTGCTGTCCGCGAACACGGTAGTCACGGATACATGACTCGCAATGAGTACGCCTGCAAGACTGAACATAAAGGCTTTGTGACGTTGTTTTTGGCGAAACATGGCTGTATTCCTTTTTATAAACATAAAACTAATTTTGGTTGGTGCATAACAATTATAGTTCCAATTCCCTCGAAGAGGGGCGTTAAAACAAAACACAATTAACGGTACTCTCCCGAAGTGGGGAGGGTATTTGTGGACGGTTCAAGACGTTTTACACGATAAATAGTGCCGCCAAACCCAAAAACGACAAAAAACCTATCACATCGGTCACTGTGGTCAGCACCACACCGCCTGCCAAAGCGGGATCAATATTTAGCTGTTGCAATGCAATGGGAATAATCGCTCCGGCTATGGCGGCAACCACTAAATTGATCAGCATGGCTGCACCAATAACCGCGCCTAACTGATAGTCTTGAAACCACAAAACCGCAATGCCGGCGACGATCGAGGCCCAAATACAACCGTTGACTATGCCTACCAAGGTTTCTTTGTTTAGCAACCGTAAGGTATTGCCACGACTGATTTTGCCCACGGCGATGCCGCGTATCACTATGGTCAAGGTTTGGCTGCCGGCAATGCCGCCCATGCTGGCCACGATGGGCATTAATACCGCGAGGGCCACCAATTTTTCGATGGTGTTTTCAAAATGGCCGATTACCCATGAGGCGAGCAGGGCGGTGAGTAAATTGATTCCCAGCCATAAAGTTCGCCGCCGTGAACTGGTGACCACCGGGGCGAACATGTCGTCTTCTTCGCTCAGTCCCGCCATGCTCATGAGTGAATG
>JASFLF010000564.1:0-3520 GCA_050118235.1 Gammaproteobacteria bacterium
AGCAAAGACGGCTTCAAAACCAGGATCAGAACGTCCGGGGACGGAAAAACCGAATATGTATTTTCCGGCGGCCAATGGGTGGCCAATTAATCATCTGCATTGGCTGCTACATACTTAAGAAATCTGTGCAGTATTAGAGAACCTATGCCATTGTCTTCGCATCGCCGCAGCAATTGCTCGGCGTTGACGCCGTTGCTCTCGAGTTCCGGTCGATAATAATTTATGTAGTGTTTGGTTGTTTCCGCATCAAACTCAGGATGAAATTGCAGCCCCCACGCGCTGGTCCCAACACGGAAGGCATGATTTTTATCCATGGTGCTGGAGGCAAGTCGCACCGCATGGGGCGGTAGTTGACTTACACTTTGTCTATGGCTGGCTTGCACTTTCAACGGACTGAAGAAAGCTTTCAATAACACATCATCCCGACTATCGGCGGACAAAACCGTTTCGACCGTACCCACCTCGATTCCTGCGGGATTGTCCGTCACGGTGCCTCCTAAGGCATAGGCCAGTAATTGATGACCGTAACATATTCCGAGCACAGGGATTTGGTGCTGTGTCGCACTTTCCAACCATCGGGCCGTGCGTTCGCTCCAAGGTTCATGATCGGTCACCATCGACGATGACCCGGTGATCACTACACCCGAAACCTCCTCAATTTCCGGTAATGGCTCGTCATGGCGGACATCGACGACTTTCACCGGCATGGTGTGCGCTTGCATACCGTTGATGATCCAATCGTGAAAATCACCGCGTTTATTCGCAAGACTGGGCAGCTTGTTGCCGGCGGCAAAAATATGTAACGCTTTCACTTCTTAACTATCACTACTGAATTATGTAATCTAAACTATCGCAGTTTACTTTTAAGAAAATCGATTCTTTCCCCGACATTGATGGTTTTTATATTTTTATTCCCGAGATTGACCTCATAGACTTGATACGCTTTTTGATAATTATCCAACGAATCACTTAGTTTATCTTGTGATTCCAACACCAACCCTAGCGCTTCCCAATCTTTTGCGGTGGTAAGGTGTTCGGGGCCAAAGTTTTCCAAGTCACTCTTTAACGCTTTTTGTAAAAATTCTTGCGCCAAGGGGTAGTCCTGCAAACGATAATTGGCCAATCCAATATACCGCCAGGCCTCAGCCACGTCCGGATACTCAACGCCGAAATTCAAAATGTTACTTTTATTGGCTTTTTCGAAAAAACTGATGGCTTTACTGTAATGCCCCAATTCATACCACGAAATACCCAATTGTTCCCAGTTTTTCGCCACCCTTGGATGGGTAACGCCAAATGACTTTTCATTGATCTTGAGCGCTTTTTCAAAGTACTCAATGGCTTTGATGTGATTACCGGTTAAAGCCCACACCGAGCCAAGGCTGGTCCAACGCCTGGCGACTTCCGGATGATCCCGGTTATAACTTTTGATATTGCTGTTTAACGCCAATTCGTAATATTCAGTGGCTTTTTTATAATTTTCCAGCTTCTCCCATGCATAACCCAGCGCATTCCAGTCTTCGGCCACTTCCGGGTGATTTCTGCCGAACTTTCGCAAATCCTCGTCCAGGATGTCTTCTAATACGAGAATCGAGCTTTTATATTGGTTCAATGACTGCCAGCAATCCACGATGTTTTTGCGCAGTGTTTTTACCACGGGACTACTGGCCCCATAAATACTCACCGCCCCGTTCAAGGCGTTTTCATAATACTCAATGGCTTTATTGTAATTTTGCAGCGCGAGCCAGGCGTTGCCTAAGTCCTTATAGTCCCGTATGACGGTAATGTGTTTTTTACCATTGGCGGCTAAATCTTTTTTTAACGCTTGTTCATACGCATTCACTGCCTCTTGAAAATTCTTCAACTCAAAGTGCGCATTACCGGTTTCGCTCAACTTCAGGGCACTATCGTTGGCAGTGGCAACTCCACTGGCCACACCACAGGCAACGATTCCTAACATCATAAATTGGCGCTTGAGAAGGCTGACTAAAAAAATCGATAGTGTGGATGTGGGCATATTCAAAAGTGTTTTCATAGTAATATTTTTAAGTTATACGTTATCGGTGACTGTGATGCGACCCTGCATTGTGCTGCCGCTTATTTATGATTTGTGATTTTAGTGTTTTTTGCTCCAATAGGCCACTGATATAACTTGTAACACGAATTAGATTAGTAAAAAGGTTTGCTATCGAACAACCCTTCGTTAACACCCCCGAACGAATTATAGTTAATTAAAACCACACGCGAATTCAAGGATTTAGTTTCTAGCCCGATACTATCTTGAACAAGATTGGGCTTGCAATAATTTTATTGACATATAAAATTATTTTTTTACAAAAATCAACGAGTTACAATTGGAGTAGCGCTATGCGTAAAATCCTAGGTTTATTTATGATAATAGGGCTGTTCAGCGGCAGTAGTATCGCTTTTGCTGGCAAAGACGAAGGTTTTCCCGGAAGGAAGGAATTTCCTAAAATTCCGATTCTGGAGTTAAGCGAGTTGAACAAGCTGTTGGGCGAAGTCATTGTGGTGGATACCCGCTCCAGTCTGGAGTTTGATACGTTGAAAATAAAAGATGCCATCAATATCCCAGTGGCTGACAAAACGTTTGAAGAGCAAATTTTAAAACTGAGGAAGAAAACCAGTAAGCCAATCGTCTTTTATTGCAACGGCCGTACCTGCTTCAAATCCTATCTTGCAACAAAAAAATCCATAGAAGTTGGTGTGACCGATGTCTATGCCTTTGATGCCGGGATTTTTGAATGGGCTACTGCACACCCCGACAAAGCTGCACTACTAGGTAAGTCACCGGTTAACGTTAAGAGCTTGATCGCTAAAGCCCATTTCAAAAATAAACTGCTTGACCCCGATAAGTTCAGCGAGAAAATCGCCGATTTAGGCACTTCCTCAATGGTCTTAGACGTTAGGGACAAATTTCAAAGGGCTGGCGTTGGTTTTTACCCGGGTAAAGAGCGATGGTGCAGCTTGGATGAAAAAGAAAAGCTTAAGAAATTTTTAGTTAAGGCCAAAAACTCCAATAAAACTATTTTCATCTATGATGAAGTGGGTAAACAAGTTCGTTGGTTGCAATACACCTTGGAAGAACTGGGCTTAAAAAATTATTACTTCATGGATAAAGGCGCCAAAGCGTACTATTCTTCCATCGCCACTTGGAACAAGTAACTGTAACAGTTGTGGTAAAAGCCGTCTTTTATGGGCGGCTTTTCTTATTGCGGGTTCACACACTTATAAACTTCAAAAGTTTGTTTGCCTTCTTGAATCTCGGATACCGGCACCACCGTGTCGCCCCCCATATCGGCAGCACTGTTGCGCGCCAGGGCTTGCATTTCTTTTTGTACCTTCTTTTCATTCCTCTTTATACCGGCAATTTTATCTTTTAAGTTAGTTGTCGTTTTGCCGAGTTTCTTGCAACTGCTGACTTCATTCATGGACAACACTCTTACCTTCTCACCCTCCGGAGTCAGTTTCACCCAAGAACAAGACGCAATCAACACGGTGA
>JASFLF010000565.1:0-3515 GCA_050118235.1 Gammaproteobacteria bacterium
ATGGACAATCAACCCGACCCGAAAGACACCGGTCCCTCCCCCAAAAACCTGCTTCTGCCTTATGTGGTTGTCGTCGCCATATTCCTGTTGTTTTATATTTTCTTTTATCAAGCGGCGCCTCGCGAACCCAGCTATGAAATTCCCTACAGCGAATTTAAAGCCTATTTGGAAGAAGACCGTATCGATAAAATCACCATGCAAGGTGATGCTTTGCAAGGAATGTTTTTTGAAGAACAATCCATCGGTCCAAAGGGGGAAAAGTCGCAGCGATTTTCCACGCGAATTCCATCCTTTGGGGATGACTCGCTACTGCCGGCGTTGGAGCAGCACCGGGTTCAAGTACAAGTGAAAAAACCCGCCGGCGATTCGGTAGGCGGGATCAACTACTTTAGCGCATTACTGCCGTGGCTGATTTTCTTCCTGATATTTTTCTGGCTTATTCGCAGGGCGTCTAAACGCATGGGCGGTGGCATAGGCGGACCTAGCGAATTAAAGCGCTTTTTAGAGACACCTCACAAGGAAGCCAAAATTCCCGAGATCACATTTGCGGATGTGGCGGGGCAGGAAAACGCCAAGCGCGAAGTGACCGAATTAGTGGATTATTTGCGTTTCCCGGCCAAATATCTTTCGCTAGGCGCGGAAATACCCCGTGGTGTATTGCTCATGGGGCCGCCTGGCACCGGCAAAACCTTGCTGGCGAAAGCGCTGGCGGGTGAAGCGGGAGTGCCGTTTTATTCCATATCCGCCTCCGAGTTTATCGAAGTATTTGTGGGTGTTGGCGCTTCACGGGTGCGCAATTTGTTTGATGAGGCTAAAAAACACGCCCCCAGCATCATTTTCATCGATGAACTGGACAGCGTCGGGCGCACCCGGGGCGCCGGCCTGGGCGGTGGCCACGATGAACGCGAACAAACCCTCAACCAAATCCTGGCGGAAATGGATGGTTTTTCCGGCCATGAAGCGGTGATCGTACTGGCGGCCACCAACCGGCCGGATGTTCTGGATTCAGCATTACTGCGTCCGGGTCGTTTCGACCGCCACGTTATGCTCGACCTGCCCGACCGCAAAGACCGTACGGCAATCTTGAGAGTGCATGCCAAAAAAGTGCCTTTGGGCGGCGATGTGGATCTGGAGAAAGTCGCGGCGGGGACACCCGGATTCTCCGGCGCTGATTTAAAAAACCTGGTCAACGAAGCCGCCATCAACGCGGCCAGAGAAAACAGCAACACGGTTATGATGCAACACTTCGACGCCGCCCGAGACAAAGTCATCATGGGCACCGAACGCACCTTAGTCATCGAACCCGATGAAAAACATCGCTTGGCCGTCCATGAAGCCGGCCATGCGCTAGTGGCGTATTTTGTCCCTCACGCCGATGCCTTATATAAAGTCAGCATCGTGCCTCGCGGCCGATCCCTGGGCGCCACCCAGCAACTGCCCGAACACGAACGCCACACCATGCCCGAGGACTATCTTAAAGACCGCCTCGCAGTCATGCTGGGTGGCCGCACAGCGGAGAAAGAATTGATAGGCACCGTCAGTTCAGGGGCCGACGACGACATCCATCAAGCCACGCGGTTAGCCCGGGCCATGGTGGCCCGCTGGGGCATGTCCGAGGATATCGGTCCAGTGGACTTGCGCGAAAGCGAAGAACACCCCTTCCTGGGCCGGGAAATCGCCCAACCCCGCCACTACAGCGAACACTCAGCCGAAGCCGTGGACGACGCCGTAAAAAAAATCATCATGGATGCCGAAGACCATGCCCTGCAAACTATCCGGCAACATCGCGCTAAGCTGGAAACACTTATACAGCTGCTGGAAAAACGGGAAACGCTATACAAGGAACAAATAGTGATGTGTTTGGGAGTCACTGAAAACGTTACTGACAAAAATAATACCGAGAAAGTAAAAAACGGCCATAAGACTAAAGAGTGAATTTTACCAGCTCACAATTGCCGAAATCCAAATCCAACATTGCTTCTTTATTCAGTTTATTGAAATAAGCGTAAAACACCCGCATTGCCTCTTCGTGTGTCACCACCAGAACGTTTAGATCCTCGTTAGGATCGATTTCATCAAGGAACTTTAAAACGCGTTTTTTAAATTCTTTTACCGACTCGCCGCCGGGTGGTGTAATGTTGTAACGGTCATGGCCAGTTGCCGCAAAATAGTCACTAACCGGTTTGCCGTCAAAACCGCTTTTAATATCGTTTAAATAGTGAGTAGTGGTGATGGGAGCATTGTGGTATTGATTAATTACTTGCGCGGTTTGCAAAGTACGTGGCAGTTCGGATACGTATATTTTGGACAACGGAATCCGGGCTAATTGCTTGGCCGCTTGTTCGGCTTGTTGCATACCTATTTCAGTCAAATATACCTCGTTGTTGGGATCATCGTTGCATAAGCCTAGTAAGTTGTAGTTGGTTTGGCCGTGGCGCATTACATATAATTCCATATTTACCCCTCGCGCCGAATTAATATAGCAATCACTACAAGAATCGCTACTCTAATTAATACAACCATTAATACAACAACTCAATCCAACGCTTACCGGCTTTCAGTTCGGCTTTGCGCCGCTGCCATTTTTCTTCGCTTTTGGCCATTTTGCTGAAAATTTTATCCAATGATTCGCTGATGGCTTCCAGGCCGGCGATATATACATAGGTTTTATGATCGCAGATCATGTCCCAGACTTCTTTTTCATGTTGTTCCAGCGCTTCTTCTATGGCAATAGGTTCTCCCCAATGGGGGCGCGGGCTGATGGCTTGGTAGGCTTTGAAGGTGTCTTCGTCGTAGTAGTTGGAAAAGTCGTCGCGTTTGTCGTTCATGTACAGCATTTCCAGGCCGGTATGGGCGCCGTAGAACAATCGGACTTTGCCTTGCCAGCCGCCCAAATTGTGGTAGATGTGTTTGATGAAAGCTCGGAACGGTGCGATGCCGGTACCCATGCCTATCATTAGGATGTCGGCGGATTTGTCGTCCGGAACTTCGAACGGCATGCCGTAGGGGCCGCTTATGGTGATGTTGGCCCCTGGCTTGAGATCGCAGAGGTAGTTGGAGGCGATGCCTTTGTAGAGTTCGCCGCTGTATTCATCAATGTAGTTGCAGCGCCGGACACAGAGGGTGATTTTTTGTTGTTCATGGGAGGTTTTAGGATCGTCGGCGATGGTATATAAACGAAAGTGGATTTCGTGGCCGAATTCATGGGGGCCGGGTATTAACACGCCGACTAATTGGCCCAACTCATATTGGAAGTCGGCGTTTTTTATGTCGAATATGAGTTCTTTGACTTCCGTGGGTGCGTCGTCTTCGGTGATGGGTTCGCTGGATAACAAGGTGGCCTGGTATTGTTTGTTGGTGTCGAAGTCTTGTATTTGCATGATTTAAACTCGTTCTCCTGCCGGTTAGTCGATTAAGGCTACAAGGTGAATTTAATGCCCTGGGCCAGAGGCAACTCATTTCCCCAGTTAATGGTATTAGTCTGGCGGCGCATGTAGGCTTTCCAACTGTCCGAT
>JASFLF010000566.1:0-3512 GCA_050118235.1 Gammaproteobacteria bacterium
ACTTAGATATACCGATCATTGCAATATCCTCGGCGTGGGAATATTTAGAGGTCGCCGACTTGTTTGGCGCTAATAAAGCTTTTTATAAGCCTCTGCAGCAAAATTTATTATTGAGTTCTGTTCAAACATTGCTGGACGCGCCTAATAAGCTGCAAGAAAGTCTAAAACATTTGATATAACGTTGTGATATTGCTGGTTTTTAACGCAGTTGGCATGGTTGGGCAAAAAACGGACGCCATGGTGGCAGCAACAACGAGGCTTTGGCCGCTGTTATTGTTATGACCATTACACTTTATCCTTCCATATAGTATTCCCCCGACTCCAGCATTCCTTCAAAAATGGAAGCAAGTTCTTCGGCATCTAATAGATTACCTGGCTGATTGGTAGTGGGGAGTATTTCTACTTTTATATTTTGCTCGACCATTACGGGCAATAAGGTGTAGACAAAATGTTCCAGCGACACCGCGCCAGGTTTGTAGTTTTGCCATTCGTTGACTGCGCAGATTTTTGCCATCTGTTCGTATGGCCATGCTGGCAAAATGGTTTGGTCATCCGAGTCTTTCATAACCCAGCCGGATGGATTGCTCAATCCCCATACTTCTTCCGATTCTATGGCCCGGGTTAAGAAAAAATGCAGGCGCTCGTTTGCGTCATAGGAATCTAATTCCAACAGTTCCGTATTGCTGGGTTTGAATTTCATTTCATCTCACTTCTATTTGATCCGTAACCTATTGGAAAATCCTAAGCGTTATGTGCGCACAGCGCACGCGACGGGTTGTTTATAATACCACTTTAAAACCTTCGAACTGCGGTGGACCAAGGTAGATATTCTTGGCGCTGCCGGCGCTGGCGTGCGCTTTGCGAAATGCTTCCGATTTGGTCCAGTTCTCAAATGCTTCAGCGGATTCCCATACGGAATGCGACGCAAACAAGGTGCAGGTGTCATCCGTGGGTCCTTGAAGTAGATGGAATTCTTTAAAACCCGGTACGGAGTCGAGATGGGTTTCGCGGTTTTTCCAAATTTCGATAAAGTCTTGTTCGCAGCCCGGGGCGATGCGGAATCGATTCATTGCTATGTACATGATGTGTCTATTCCTGTTTGAATTGTGATTGGTCGTAGCGTGCGCTGTGCGCACGAAAAACTATCAACAATTAATTAGATGCCTTGGCGTGCGCACAGCACACGCTACCTTTAAGCGACGGCTTCTTTGGTTTCCTTGGCTGAAAGTGCCGGTACTATTTGTTCCAGCCAAGCGTCAACTCTCTCTTCAGTGAGCAACCGTTGATTGCTTTGGTCCAATACCAAGCCGACAAACTTGCCGTCAACCACAGATTTGGACTTTTCAAAGTTGTACCCTTCGGTGCTCCAGTCGCCGATAATTTTAGCACCGCATTGCTGTAATCGCGAATAGAGTTGATACAAACCGTCGGCAAAACGCTCCGAATACTTCTCTTGATCGCCAAGTCCATAAATTGCAATAATTTTGCCTGCCAAATCGCTTTCTTTTAACTGTGGTAGAAATTCCTCCCAGCTTCCAGTTGCGACTTTTGTTGATTTCCCGGGTACTTGGCCTTCACCATAAGTGGGAGTTCCCAGTATCAGCGTGTCGTAGATGAGCATGTCCTCGACGTTGATTCGGTTGACATTCAACGGCTTGCTGGCAATATCATCGCCCAGTTTTTTTGCGATCATTTTGGCAATTAAACGGGTACTGCCGGTATCAGTGCCAAAGAATATGCCTATTTTGCTCATTGTACTTCCTGGAGTTGGGGCTATGCAGATTAGCCGTTAAAAAGTTATCCATCGATCCCGAATTGTGCAATGTTATCGATGCAATATTGGTTAATTGGTATTTGACAACGCCGAAGCCGTTCTGATAAGAGGTAGAATCGCTCGGTGCCACTTAGCTTCATCGAAAAGCATATTGTTATTCTTGAAAAAATCACTGGCATTGTCCACTACATCTTGCAGTGCTAAAGCGACATAGCGAGGGGCGTCTTTGGAGTGAATAATATGTTCCGGTACCGCGGTTTCAAAAAATAAAGTCTGGTTTTCTGTTGTGTATCCCCCCATACGCATACCCTTAAACGGAGGGGTTTCATTCTTGCCGGGCAGCATAAAAGTAATATCTAATGTCGGCCCTTTGGGCAGGCGACCGTTTCTTTTTTCAACAGCAGCATTTACCGCCAAAACCGTGATAGCGGAGTCAATGGGGCTCTTTTCCAAATCTTTGCTCGGTGTATTTATACTGATATATAGCGACATGGTATGGCTCCTATATGGACGGTGTTTGCTGTTTATAGATTTCTAAGTAATTTGTAGGTTTGTGGCGAAGCGGCCAAATCCAATGCGGTAAAATCGTCTTGGGTTTTTATATGAGGATCCGCACCGGCTTCGAGTAATTGTTTTACAATTGTCGTTTTGCCTGCTGACGACGCGTATATTAGCGCTGTAGCTCCGGTGACGTTCCGATTATTGATGTCTACGCCGTTTTCAACCAGGACTCTTACGGTAGTTGTATCGTCGGAAAAACATGCCAACCAGAGAGCATTGTTGCCATCGTTATTGGTCAAACTAATATCGGCGCCGGCTTGTAACAATATTTTTACGGTATTCGCCAGTCCAAAACGACAAGCTTGCATTAATGCTGTCATGCCATTGTCGTATCGTTGATTGATATTGTTGGGAGCAAGACCTTGTTCGACCAACCAAGCATGGACTTCTTCGGTTAGCAAGGCTTTGCTCTGAGCATTTTTCTGGGTGTTGTTCAGTGATATTGAGGAAGCTTGATTTTCAAATGCTTCCCATGCTGTATAACCACCGTTTAGGTTATACACATTGGAAAAACCGAAGTCGCACAACATTCGAGCGATATCTTTACTACTGTTGCCATGATAGCAATAGATCAACACAGGAGCGTCGCGTTGTCCTGATTTCCGCAATTGACGGATGACTTGATCGTTAAAACGCTGCGCACCGGGTATACGACCTTGTTCATAACTACGGTCATCACGGATATCAAATATCGTACACGTACCAGTGTCGAGCAATTGTTGTGCTTGTTCTATTGAAATATTTTCGTATCGTCGCATTTGTGTTGGCCATTGCTGTCGAAACAAAATTGTTAAAATAGTCGCGATTACTAGTGTTTTGTGTCAGCTAACACCCGCCGTAATAAATAGATAGCAATTTTCAAACCATTTCTATGCGGCTAAAGTAAAAATAGTATTCAGTCGCTTAGTAGGGCGGTTAACCGCTTGTTTATGTTTACATCCTTGAAAACACCACAACTAGCTACGTTCAACAGAGCAGTTACTTTGTAGCAAAACCAACAAGAAAGAATTTTCGAAATGTAGTTAATGGGACAACTAAAGTTATTTAAGAAAAGTTATTTAAGAAAAGTTAGTCAAGCAAAAGCAGTGGACTAAAATTAGAATTCCATATAGAGTAACCGCCCGGTAGTTTTAGGCAAATATATGATTGCGACCTGATTCCTGCGGTCCTCCATGTG
>JASFLF010000567.1:0-3501 GCA_050118235.1 Gammaproteobacteria bacterium
CCTCAAGTCTATCTCGTCTAAATGTGCGGTTTATATGAAACACTACACTAGTATGCGTAACTTCATGAAAGTTGGGCACAAGCACAACGTCATGGGATGGTGCCGACTCACAAGAACAAGGGCATGACGATCAAATGAGCAATTCCACAACCGGTAATTGGTTATATCACCGTTTAATAGCTATTCTAATAAGTATTCCTGCAAGCATGGTACTGACAAGTTGCAGTAAAGCCCCAGAGGAACCATTGCGCATTGCCAGCAGCCCCTGGCCGGGATATGAGCCGCTATATCTGGCGCGTGACCTCGGCTATTTCAAGGCGGATAAAGTGAATCTGTTTGAACTGCCTTCCTCCGATATCAACATGGAATCCTTTCGCAATCATTCCACCGATCTCTCCACACTGACGCTCGATGAAACCCTGGAACTGTTACATGATGGCACCAGGCTGAAAATCCTCGCTGTTATGGATATTTCCCATGGCGGTGATGCCGTTTTGGCACACCCTTCCATAAAAAATCTCTCGGACATCAAAGGTAAGCGTATCGCGATTGTGAACATCCCCTTGGGTTTGTATATGCTGACCCGTACGTTGGATGCGGCCGGTGTGGACAGAAAAGATGTCAAAGTGTATCCCATGTCGGAAAGCAAGCAGGAAGAATTTTATAAACAAGGCAAGGCAGATGTGGTAATTACCTTCGAGCCGGTAAAAACCAAATTAAAAGCGGCCGGTGCCCATGTCATTTTCGACAGCAGCCAGATCCCCAATGAGATATTTGATCTGTTATTGATTCATGAAGATGTCTATCAGCAACGTACAAAAGATGCGTGCGAAGTGGCTAAAGGCTGGTTCAAGGCATTGGACTACCTCAAGAATGAACCCAAAGATGCCATGGTGCGCATCAGCAAGCGTCTTGGCGTCAAGCCCGATGATATTCCCGCCATGCTGGACGGGATTATCCTGCCGTCACGCGCTGACAACAAACGGATTCTCGGCGGTGAACGACCCGGTTTAATTGAACCGGCACAAAAGCTGGTTGAAATCCTGGTACAGGAAAAAATGCTGGCCAATAAGGTGGATGCCAGTGTGGCCATCGACACTAATTTCACCGCTTGTTATTAATTCATGACATTTCGCATCACGCTTTTAATTCCGATAATCCTGGTGGTTTCTACCCTGGCGAGCAGTGTGTTGGTCTATACCAACGCCAAGCGGCAGGCGGAAACCAACATCCGCAAGGAAGTGGTCGCTCAGATCAAACTGGATATTGCGCGCTTACAGAACGTGCTTTACAACCGTCTCACCGAAAAAGCCAGCAACATCGAAGAAGCACGCCTGAACTTATCCGTCACAGCCATGGACCCCATGATTCGCAGCCTGCTGCTTACCGATGAATACAATCGGATCATTGTGGCAAACCGCTATCTCCAGGAAGGTAACATGGCAACCCGGATGGTAGAGTGGTTTGACCAAAGCATTGCGCAACAAGTTAAACGGACCAACACCTTGACACTGAATTATTTGCCTGATAACGACACGCTGTTACAAGGCTATTTTCCTGTGGTTCTGCACCTGGAAAGTGAACAAGGCATTCCAACCAAGCGCGTCGGCATTTTATATGTTGAAGTGAGTATCGCACACAAACTGGCAGCCGCTTTCAGCAATGCCGCGAACCAGTCACTATACTTTGCAGGTTTTATGCTGGCGGTCTCTTTGTTAGTGGCCTGGTTGTTACATCAATTGATATCGAAGCGATTAAACCGGCTGAGTGAGGCGGCCGCGCAACTTGCCGCGGGCAACCTTGATGCGCGCACGGCGCTAAGTGGCAAGGACGAACTTGGGAAATTGGGGCACGCCTTTGACGATATGGCCGCGCGGATCAAATCTGATATCCAGCGTCGCCAACAGGCAAAAGAAGATCTGCGTGTGTTAAACGAAACCCTGGAGGAACGTGTCTCCGAGCGCACCCAGCAGTTGCAGGAGGCGCAACGTATCGGCCATATGGGTAATTGGAGTTGGGACGTGACCAGTAATCAGCTCTACTGGTCCGACGAAATATATCGCATATTTGGCTACAAACCCGGTGAAATCGAGCCAACCTATGACCGTTTCATTGCCACCTTGCATCCCGATGACGTAGCACGCATCAAGCAGTCTGAGCAACAAGCCTTTTCACAGGGCAAACGCCATAGTATCGATCACCGGATTATATTATCCACTGGCGAAGAACGTTGGGTCCATGAAGAGGCCATAGCCACGCTGGATGAAAACGGCAAGCCCGTCAGTCTTACCGGCACCGTGCAGGATATTACCGAGCGAAAACTCACTGAACAAAATTTGCGGCAAGCCAAAGAAGAAGCGGAACAAGCCAGTAAGGCAAAATCCGTTTTTCTGTCACGCATGAGCCACGAGTTACGTACGCCGTTGAACGCCATTCTAGGCTTTTCCCAGATCTTGCAAATGGAAGCCATTACTACTGAGCAGCAAAACTTCGTTGATGAAATAAGACAAGCCGGCAATCACCTGTTGGCCCTAATCAGCGAATTGTTGGATTTAAGCAGAATTGAAGCCGGGCGCCTATTGGTGGTAATGGAAAGCATTAACCTGAAAGAGGTGGTGGATGAAGCCACAAACCTCACTCGAGGACTAATGGAAAAAAATCAGTTGCAATTACATTGGAATTATTCAGGGGATTACAATGTTATCGCCGATAAAATCCGCTTACGTCAAGTACTGGTCAATATACTTTCTAATGCTGCCAAATATAACAAAAAAGGCGGACTCATCAGTGTCGAATGCGAATCCTGCGACGATACCGTCAAAATCAGTGTAATCGACAGTGGTGTGGGAATTAAGCCGGAACATATGCAAAAGCTATTTACGCCTTTTGAGCGCATGGATGCCGAATACAGCGGCGTCGACGGCACCGGTATCGGGCTGGCATTATCAAAGCAGATCATCGAATTGATGAATGGCTCTATCGGTGTTGATTCAAACCAAGGCGTTGGATCGACTTTCTGGATTGAGCTACAAACCACCAAACCACCCTCTCAAAATGAGGAAGAAGCAATCCATGAATTGACTGAGTTAAATAGTAGATGCCATGTACTTTATATCGAAGACAATGTTTCAAACCTGCGTGTGGTCGAAGCCATGTTGCGGCATCATCCGAAGCTGAAGCTGATGTCCGCCAATAATGGTTCATTTGGATTGGAACTGGCCCAAGAATACAGGCCTGATGTGGTTTTGCTTGATATTCATCTGCCGGACATGAATGGTTATGACGTGTTACAAGCACTACGTCAAAACGTTATGACCGGTCGCATTCCGGTGATTGCCCTGTCCGCGGACGCCATGCCCATTGATGTGGAGCAAGGACTTGCTGCGGGCTTTGATGACTACCTGACCAAACCCGTTGATGCCGAAAAACTATTTAGCGTGTTAGCCAAATATAGCATTGCCACTAAGCAACCAATAGCTAATTAATAGCAACCAAATTAAG
>JASFLF010000568.1:0-3496 GCA_050118235.1 Gammaproteobacteria bacterium
TACGCGGCCTTAACTTTTTGTGGTAATTGTATTGGTTCGACAGCTGATCCTGAATTTCTGTACCGCGCTTTGGAAAACATCATCCGCAACGCCTGCTTCTATACTCCTAAGGATGAGATTGGCCTCGCCATAACCAAACGCGCCATAGAAGTCCATGGCGGCCACATGCAAGCTAAAAAACCTTTGCGCCGGGCTCAAATCCAATAAAATAGGCCGTTTATAACCATACAAGAATATAATAGATAGTTATATACATTTTACAGATATAAAAAGAAGATATTCCCATTTCACCTCCGAATAAAGTGGTTTTACTTGAATCAACAGGCATTCGCTCTGCAAACCCGCCAGACTCTACGGTTGAGTTGACCACCAAGGGCAATGCCAAGCTCTATGTGGCCGTGTATGGAGCACGGCAATGGGCCGGAAACGCCATTAAGGCGGCGGTTATTTCCCTGCTGTTTGTCGATATGCGAGGCGGCAGCTTAGGTTTTCCCACCTATAAAATTTCCGCCATTCCCATCACTAAAACCGAGTAGTGTTCCTCTGAAGCAAACATGCTCAAGAATTATTGGTTGGTGAATGCTAAGGATGTTAATGGTACACCCAACGATTTTACAGAAGATTAATATGGCTTGAGTGGCGGGGGAGTGTGTTTCGATGTGGGGTCCGATGCCGGGACGGCGTGCCAGGTTGGGCTTGCCAATGTGCTGATGAGCGACAATTGCAAATCCAATCCCAGCCAAGGCAAAGCGTTGATCAGCGAACTGCAAGCCAAGCAAGGCAGCGACGCATCCAAATGGCTGCAGTTAGACTATGTGAAACTGCAGTTTGATTCTAAGTGTGACCACCAGGCCTATGTGCAGTTTGGCCGGAGCAGTTACGGCCCAATACAAGGGAGACGCGTGGCGTTACAATTCAAAGAATAATAATAGCCTTTGGCGCTCATATATACCCGCACCGCCACCCACCGAATCAGGCTTACTGCTTGATCGCAAGTTCCTTTTCGATCATTTTTTTCAGCTTCGCCCGGCAAGTCGTCACTTTACATCGACCACTGTATTTGCAACTCAGTTTTAGGTCCTGAATCTGGTCATCTTCCACATCCAGCAGGCAGACCAAGGCAATTTCTTCTTTCTCCCGCTGCGATTTGGCGTGTTCCAGCATAGTTACGGTATTGAACCCATCGACAAAACGTTTTCTGGCAAAATAAGCGATGTGGTCAAAATCATAATTACCCAGGCAACCCGGGTTACGACAAACCATTTTAAAACACCCTCATTCGAAATCACAAAAAGCGAACTGTTGTTACTAATATAGACAATGAATGCTAGCGTTTTTTCCACACCATAAATTTGATTTGGATCAACCTAACGTGAAAGCTAAATAATATCCCAGAATCCTCAATTCGCCGCTTTGAACATCATTGAACCATATATGGATTACAAGAACTATACAGTCCTATATCGTATTAAATTTATATACCAACACATTTAGCCGCCCTGCCCCCAAGCCTTTCTCTTAGCTTCAGCAATGGATTTAATAACTGGCAGGGTTTGATAACCTGCCATTTTGTCAGCCCAAGACTTTTTCATGACCTACAAACTCGATTCATTAAGGGGTAAATAAATATCCGTCAACAATTCCGTTGGCGGCGTATCCCGCGGATTATTGATATATTCCTCAAACGCGGGGGCATTGCCGGGTTCTTTGCCCGATTTTACCAACCACACCCCATAGAGCCACTGATAAGCGGCTTTCATATCCGCATAAGGACCTTGGTATCTCAGCACGGCGTAAGGGCCTGCGGCGATTTCCGCGGGTTCCAACGGTGCTTCAAAGGTAAAATCCTCATTCACAATGATACCCGCACGTGAACGCAGTTGTTCCTCAGGCACGCAAGCGGGATCATCGTAATAAATCCCAATGGATCTGGGATCTGGGATCTGGGATCTGGTATCCGAACCTAAAAGATTACGGGCCCCAAACCAGCCATACAAGGGTTCAAACGCCTGGCTAATTTGCATATAAGACCCGATATGCGCAATAGTAGCCGCCGGCGATGCGGGAATGGTTTTAATGGTAACGTCGTACATGGCAACCTCCTCTTCCTTGTTGTGAAATTGAAACCGCGTATGGCCGCCCTGGTTGCGATATTGCGCCGGCGGCAAACCATACTCGGCTTTAAAAAAATACGCGTGAACGATTGCAAGTTCTTATAACCGGACTTTTTGACCACCTCGTCAATAGGCATTAACGTGTTAGCCAGGCACCCGGCGGCACAATGCAACCGCAAGCGTTTTACCGTCGCCACAATCGCCTCACCTTGAATGGCATAATAAATACGATGCCAGTGATATGGCGACAGACATGCCACCTCCGCCAGTTGGTTTAAATCCAACTGATCATCGAGATGGTCATGGATATAAGCAATCACCCGCCCCAAGCGTTCTTCATAGTCTGTCCAATTTTTTGCTTTATTCAATTTAATCCTCGCTCCTTACAATCGCTAACCACAATCGCTTCTTACAACTACAACTCGCAACTAATAGCCAAACCTTACCATAGCTTGAATTGACAAATCTTGCGGAGTTGGTGTTGGCTCTTGTTTCCTATCACTGCTATTGAATTGAACGAGTTGCTGTTACCATGGCCAAAGTAAAAAACCGTCTATCGAATCACCTAATCCCATGCAACGACTCAAAGAATTATTGAAAATCCGCGGAGTAAAACTGGCATTTGAAATTGCGCTGCTACTACTGGTGTTTATCGCCTTAAAAACGTATATGCAGCGCAATCTGGTACAAGGTACCGCCCCACCAATTGAAGGTGTTTTACTGAGCGGACAACCCATTACCATACAATCATATAAAGGCCAACCGGTATTACTGCACTTTTGGGCCACCTGGTGCCCGGTGTGCAAATTGGAGAAAAACAGTATTAATGCTATTAGCAAGGATCACGCTGTCATTACCGTTGCAATGAACTCCGGCAATGAATTAGAAGTGAAAACCTATCTCCAACAACATAACCTCACCTTCCCCGTCATTGTGGATGAACATAGCATGCTGGCCAAACAATTCGGAGTACAAGGCGTACCAACCAGCTTCGTCATCGATCCCAACGGCAACATTGCATTTACTGAAGTGGGTTATACCACCAATTGGGGACTGCGGTTTCGATTGTGGCTGGCCCAGGATTGAGAAATCGAGTAAATGTCGAGTTTTTTAGACGGACACGCAGTAAAACCTATATAGACGGCACATTGCGCCGTATAAAACCGTGAGGATACGACGAATTAAAGTCGGAAAAATTCCAAAGTCGTTCAATACAAAAAAGGTTTGCCGTGCCGCGGTATAAACAACCGATAAGCGACGCCGTCCTGGCGTCGCTTGTCGTCGGGGCTGATCGACAGATGAAAAGGTAAAGGATACGACATCGTGTTAAAGTTTGTAGTGTAACCACAGCGACGCTTAAGGCGACTTTTTAGATTAAAGGA
>JASFLF010000569.1:0-3494 GCA_050118235.1 Gammaproteobacteria bacterium
TTGTTACCGTGCCATGGCCTGATGATCTCGAACAACACGGGTATTATCAATGGAGTCATAGGTTGATACAGCTTCGCAAACGCTATCCGGCGCTGAAGCTGGAGGGCTACAATCCGGAAAACGAAGGCCATTTTAACTGGGTGATGGGACCTTGGATGGATGGCAGTCACGGCGGTGGGCAAAAGGTAGTGGGATGGCGCGCCCGCCCTAATGGATTGGCAAATGATACTGTAGTGGTAATGTTGAATTTCGAAAACCACGATGTAGTGGTGGACGTGGATTTCGGAATCCCGGGTAAATGGGTGAAGTTGGCCGATATCGATCAAGTCAACGACATACCGCCGCTTGGAAACAATTCCGCTAACAGTCCAACAACGGTTGATACAGCGGATGGCCATTTCGCCGGCTTCGATCTTCCAAGCAGTAGTGGATTTATCTATAAATGGGAAGCTCCCGCAGTTCAGTAACAATGCACGCCCGGGAGTCGGCGGGCCGACTCCCGGGCTACATTGTAAACAGTGGGTAGTCTGGACGTTTCGTATTTCGTAAGTCAAATGAGAAGGAGATCACTATGAGTACCAAGAAAATCTTAATGCTCGTCGGCGACTATGTGGAAGACTACGAAGTCATGGTGCCCTTCCAGGCCCTTTTGATGGTAGGGCATACCGTGCATGCGGTCTGTCCCGACAAAAAGGCGGGTGAGACAGTGCGCACCGCGGTGCACGATTTCGAGGGAGACCAGACCTACAGCGAAAAACCAGGTCATAACTTTACATTGAATGCGACGTTTGCTGAAATCAACGCGGAAGACTATGACGCGCTGGTAGTCCCCGGCGGGAGAGCGCCGGAATACATTCGCCTCAACGAAACGGTGCTGAATATGGTGCGGCACTTTTCGCTGGCAAACAAACCCATTGCCACCATCTGCCACGGTGCGCAGGTGCTGGCTGCCGCGGGGGTTGTCGAAGGTAAAAGCTGTTCCGCGTATCCGGCGGTGGGGCCGGATGTCAATCGTGCGGGTGGTAAGTATGTCGATATACCGGTGGATCAAGCCCACGTAGACGGCAAACTGGTTAGTGCGCCGGCCTGGCCCGCGCATCCCGATTGGCTTGCCAAGTTCCTGCAAGTGTTGGGAACTAAGATTGAACCCTAGTGGAATAAAAGTGAAATGCTATAAACTATGTACTGTTGTAAACGCGCTGCGTTTTTCTGACGATAGTCCGGATAATAGTCCAGATAATAGTCCTTCCATGAAGAGGTTAGCAATATATGGGTCGGGTTTGTTGTAAAAAAACACCACCTTTAGTGACATAATTCACCCGACCCTAGTTCTAAATCAATTCTCAATTACCATACCTTTCAGATTGAGCTAGAAATACCATGCTAGGAAGTCAATATTAATAATGACTCCATTGCATTGTCGCCAATAACCGGCCATCGACGCTCGTCAAACTACGCGTAAAAAAGCTAGCCATAAATCACAAAAACTCCAGTACCGTTGTCTCCAGGTTCACAACTGAGGTTTTGTAAAATTTCTGTAAATTCTGGAGATTAGGCCCTAATGCTCATCTAAAAATCAACCGATAACATGCTGGGAAGGTTTGTTTTTTAAACCGCTCGAGCGCCCACTCGCCAACAACCAAACATTTATATGGATTTGGTTTTTTACGATAACTTTAAACATATAATAATACTTACAGATAAGTAGTTAATTGGATTTATTTCGTGACTGATAACAATTTTTCACTGCTCGTTGATGGGCTTGCTAAACGCCAGGATACCGAGCACCAACAAGCCCTAGTGCGGGTGCTTTTCAGCATCGTTTTTACCGCGTTTGTTGGCGTGGTGCATTACACCGGTTGGTTGGGCGGTGTTAGTGAATCAGCTCTTTTCGTTGTGGCTCTGTACTGCCTATCAGCATGCGCCGTACTGGGATCGATAATCGTTTGGCCGCAAGTGAGTTTTCGGCGCAGATACGCAGGTATTTTTCTGGATATCTTGGCCAGTACATGCTTGCTAATAGCAGGCGGAGAAATCGCGGCTTTGGTATATGGCGCTTACCTTTGGGTGACCATCGCTAATGGTCTGCGCTACGGTGCCAGGTATTTAAAAATCGCTCACGTTTCAAGCCTTGCGGGTTTTTCCGCTGTTTTGTTTTTCAGTCAGTACTGGCATGAGCATATTGTGCTTGGTATAGGCTTATTGCTTTGGTTGTGGTTGTTGCCGATATACGTGTCGAAGCTTTTGTACATCCTGGAAAACGCGGTACAAAAAGCTAATATTGCCAACAAAGCTAAAAGCACGTTCCTGGCAAACATGAGTCATGAAATCCGCACCCCACTGACTGCCATCATTGGTTATGCGGAAGTGTCACTAGACAGTAGCCAGACTATGCAAGAGCGCACTACGGCATTAAAAACCATCGTGCGCAGCGGGAATCATTTGCTCAACATCATCAACGATATTCTTGATTTTTCAAAGATCGAAGCCGATCAGCTGGACGTTGAGTTTGTATCAGAGGATCCCTTTCAGTTATTGTTCGATGTGGAATCTTTGATGAAACCCCAAGCTGAGAAAAAAGGATTGGAATTTAATGTATTGTATGACTTTCCACTTCCAACCCGGTTTGGCACTGACCCGGTGCGGCTAAAACAAATTCTTTTAAATCTTTGCAGTAACGCCATTAAGTTTACCGATCAAGGCTCGGTGTCTATTACTGTAAGTTGTGAATGCAATAATCAAGTTATGCAGTTTGCTGTAAAAGATACCGGCATTGGTATGACGCCGGAGCAATCGAAAAAATTATTCAAACCCTTTCAGCAAGCCGATTCCAGTATTACCCGGCGTTTTGGCGGCACCGGCTTAGGTCTGAGTTTATCGAAGTGTTTGGCGGAAAAGTTGGGCGGTACTATTGAGGTGCGCAGCGAACCGGGCAAAGGTTCACAATTTATTTTAAGCACCAGTACTGGATCGTTGCAGAACGTGCAATTTGCTCATAGCCTAAAGCAAATACCGTCCGCCGTGGAATTCGAAGCTAAAACAGCTGATACTATTCCGCTATCAGGTCATATCTTATTGGCCGAAGATAACAAAACTAATCAACAACTACTGTCATTGTTCTTGCGGAAAATGGGCGCGGAGGTCAGCGTTGCGGACAATGGCGAATCTGCGGTAAAACTGGCACAACAAAATCATTACGACCTTATTTATATGGATATGCAAATGCCCGTGTTGTCCGGGGTCGATGCAGTGAAAATGTTGCGCAAACAAGGCTATGAGCAACCCATTGTAGCGTTGACCGCCAATGCCACCAGTGAAGATAAAATGAAATGTATTACTGCCGGTTGCAATGACTTTCTGACTAAACCTGTTCCAAGAGAGAAGCTCTACGGCATGACGTCAAAATATTTGCCGCATGCAGAGTTACCAGATGAAAACAGTGAACCGATAGTATCCACTCTTCTTAGCGAAGAGCCCACATTCAGAGATTTGGT
>JASFLF010000570.1:0-3489 GCA_050118235.1 Gammaproteobacteria bacterium
TCCCGTAGGGCCAGATAGAATCTGTAAGACCCACCTCAAGTCTATCTCGTCTAAATGTGCGGTTTATATGAAACACTACACTAGGCTAGGAGTCCTATTTTATAAAATATTTGGTGAAGTCAAATTACACCGGCAAAGATTCAATTGCGTCATCACCTGATGAGGGCAATGAAATAGTAAAATCAATCGGGCAATATCGGGGTGAAATTGAAGGCGGAATTGCTATGCGACGAGTTGAAAATTACTTGAAAGTCACAGAAGCTCGATATTTTGTTTTGAGTGAAAAGGTGTATTCTCCCAACAAATTAATACCTGAGCTATTAGAAAAAATTGCGAATATTATCAATGCCTCCTTTTACTCTGTCGATGTGATTCCACGGGTGGATGGTGAGTATCGTATTGTGGAGATAGGCAATGGACAGGTATCGGACAAGAAAACTTGGAATGTAAAAGATATTTCTAAAATGTTGATAGAAAATGCCTAACCGGAAAATCAACATGGACAATTTAAAGCGGCGGTCCTATCGTCACGCCACTTTAAATGGCTAATTATTTAGCGTTTGTCCTTAAGAAGGTGACGTAGAATCCCTTTTGGTATTTGGAGGTTTATATGAAACGAGTTACTGGCATCGGAGGAATCTTCTTCAACGCCAAAGATCCTGACGCCTTACGTGCCTGGTACAAGCGACATTTGGGCATTGACGTTCAGGAATGGGGTGGCACGGCATTCACTTGGACGGATAGTTCAGGAAATCCGATGCATGGAACTACCATCTGGTCCATCGGTTCTGCTGATAGCAACTATTTTGCTCCTAGCTCTTCACCCTTTATGGTGAACTACCGGGTAGAAGATTTGCCCCTTTTACTTCAAACGCTCCGAGACGAGGGGTGCCAAGTCCTGGAGAAGACCGAAGATTCTGAGTACGGAAAATTTGGCTGGGTTATGGACCCGGAAGGTAACAAAGTTGAACTTTGGCAGCCACCGTCGGGGCAGTAGTGTGGAAACGTCCACAGCAAAGACCAAACGAGACATTCGAGCGGACTGGTAACCTTGTCGCACTTGTTGCTAAAAAACGGCAAAAAGTTCGCCAAGCTTCCCTGCCGCTCAACTGAACGTTAAGTGATGAAGAAGATCTGTATTGTGGGGGCTTCCGGAAAGCTCGGCAGGTATATGGTGCAACATGCGCTAGATCGCAACTATGAAGTAGTTGGCGTTTGCAGGGAGCAAAGCGTACCTAAGCTCACCGACTTCAAAGACCGAATCACAATTATTCCGGGGGCAACGAATGATCGTGAAGTAATAAAGCGCGCTGTTTCGGGTTGCGATGGGGTGCTTACTGTGTTAGCTCCGTGGGGTGTCCAGCAATACTCATCGGGAACAGCCCAAGCAGTGATCGATTTCGCTGAACCAGACGCACGCCTGATCTTTTCCTGTGGGTGGCATATAAGCCGGGATGGCAAGGACGTTTACTCTTGGAAATTGAAAACTTTCGTTAAGATCTTTGGCGTAATAGCCAGACTATTACGTTTCGTTGAGTTAGATGACCAGGTAGAGGCATGCCGGAGAATATTCAATAGTGATACAAAGTGGACAGTGGTTCGCGGGAGCGACCTCGAAGAAGGCGAGAGCCAAGGCCTACCGGTATGGAGCCGGCACGTTGGGGATCCCATCCTCAAGAGCAACCTCACACGCCGCGTGGACTTCGCTCTGTTCATGGTTGAGGCTCTTGAGAATGATGAACTTATCCACGAGGCTCCTGCCATTGTAGGGTGCCAGACTCCATCCGCACTCACTCACAATGCAACGACATAGAGTCCAGGCAACACAAGGTTGCCACGACAGTAACTTCAGGCGACTGCAGGGTGCGTGGACTCAATACGCCTGCTGGTTTCGGGCTCATTATGCATTTGGTGCTTGGCGTCAGCCGGCCTAGGCAACCCATTCTGGGAACCGAGCTTGCCGGTAACATCGAAGCTGTCGGTACGGACGTGAGCAAATTCCAAGTGGGTGATCGCGTATTTGCCTATACCGACACCGGCATGGGTTGTTACGCGGAGTACAAATGCATGCCGCAAGATGGGGCAGTGGTACGAATACCGTCGAACGTTACTTTCGAGGAAGCTGCCGCAATGTCTTTTGGCGGAACGACTGCGTTGCATTTCCTAAGAGAAGCGAAGCTTCGAAATGGGGAAAAAGTGCTCATCAACGGCGCTTCGGGAGGGGTAGGCACCGCTGCTATACAGCTTGCAAAGCATTTTGGGGCAGAAGTAACCGGCGTGTGCAGCACCGCCAACGTGGACTTGGTGAGATCGCTCGGTGCCGACCATGTAATCGATTACACCGTGGAGGATTTCACCCAAAATGGTGAAACCTATCATGTCATACTCGATACAGCCGGTACGGGGCGATACTCTCGTAGCAAAGCCTCACTCGAGGAGGGAGGGCGCCTCCTTCTGGTATTAGCTGGATTGCCGGACATGCTTCCGATTCCATGGGTGTGGATGACGAGCAGTAAGAAGATCATTGCCGGGCCGGCACCAAACCCCGGGCGGCCTGGTTCGAACGCCCGGACCCGGCCACCGACGATTTCCTGCCTTGTCTCATCCGGGAGGACTGGGAGAACGAAGCGCAACAACAGCTTTGCGATCTCTATATCCATCGGCTCGCCCCGCGGCTGTTGATGATGCATGGCCTCCCCCGGCCGGTGAGGTATCGGCTGGAACGGGCCGCGCGCGAATACGTGTTCGATATAGAACGGTTTCACCCCTTGTATCCCGAGGTGATCGACGACAGCCTCCTGACCGCCGCCCGGGTGGAGGCCCGTTTACGCCGCGCAAAAGAAGCGTGAGCGGTGCGCGTCGCCAGGCGTAACGAGTGATCTGCCAATCAAATCTACCTGCGGGGAAACGGTATCTGAACAAGAATTGCTCGAACTAGTCTTTGATGAAAAAAATCGAAACTGTGAAACTAATTATGTTTCTAAAGCTTGCAGTGAATAAAATACTGTTCTTCACATTTCACTTACTCATGATATGTTTCGCCCTAACCGCCTGCGAAACCGAGCCAACATCGGCGCAACGAAACATAGTAGATCAACTGATCCAGGAACAGCTTTCCATCCCCTTCGATGAGTCAAACCGGAACACATCGGCCAATATGGCCTTGCAGCAAAGCACTTCAGTTGAAGATGCGATGGAGATGAATCGCAAGAGGTATTCCGAAATCCAAGAATATTTAGAAAAATTAAGTCAATCTTCGTACGACCAAAAGAAAGCCTGGGCCATACAGTTTCTGGAAGTGGAATTAGAGTCTTTGCAACGCAGTCAAAAAGCTTCTGCGAAATCTAGTAAAGCGCTTTCCGACCTGATCAACCAGAGAAAAGCATGGCTAAACGCCATCAAAGAATGATTCCATTCATGGGCATTGCGAAATGAATCTTTTGGTGGTGGTTGAACCTTCGCCGGTACTCAGGATGAGCGATGTCTCTT
>JASFLF010000571.1:0-3485 GCA_050118235.1 Gammaproteobacteria bacterium
CCAGGGAATCGCCAACCAGCAAACCTGAATACGCGGAAACAATGTACTTACAGACGCCGGCCAACATCTGTCAATACCTGGATCAAAGCGTGTGGCGTTTACTAAGCGTTAAGAATCAGCGAGCCGCATCCAAACTTACGTTGACCCATTGGAAGTCCTGATTGCAACAAGCCTATGGCGGCAATCCGCCTACGGGACACTTACGGGATTTGCTGAACTTTAGCTATCACGCACTGGCTAATTGGGAAATGTGGGCGGCGGACCATCCACTGCTGGATATTATCGCGGAATAACACAACCGAGAGTTTCTCTTGGAATAGAACAGCTTAGCGCAACAAAAAATTTATCGAGCTGCCGCCGCCCCCCGAGGTCCCATGGTCATGGAACATTTCCGTCCCGCCAGGGGAAACCGCGGATGACATCAATACTTGGGATACATCACTAAGCGAGAGACTGGCGTCCTTCTTTTTACAGATACATCCGTCCGTATATTCACCAAGCGCCACCATTCCTACCAACTCCATGTCCCAGCCTGAGCAAATCTTCTCACAGCCTTTGGGTCCATCGTCTATTTTTGCGTCACCTTTAAATTTTGTATCCGTGGCACAGCCGATCAATAGCATTGCAATCAATACAGCCAGAAACGTATATCTCATGTATCCTCCTAGTTTGTATCGCTTAGAAAATATTATGTTTGCTAATATCCCCCCTATTTTATTTACCCCAGGACATAGAAAATAATGGAATAATTTATGCCCGGAATCAACGAAAAATAATGCGGTGGCGTGTGGATATTCGTTATTTCAAGGCCTGGTTCACGGTTTATCCGGCAAGCCCTGATTTCTCACCAGAGGCCAACACCAATTCCGAAATACACTCCATTGATGATTTGTAAGATTTGGCCGTCTTCTTCATGCACTTCAATCCTTTGGCCGCCCAGAGACAAGTAAACGTTGCTACTATTCTTTCCCTTGAATTCATAGCGCATACTCGCGGAGTAGTCTTTAAAGCTTGTGGATTTATAATTGTAAGGTTCGCTTCCATAATAACCTTCGGCTATAAATCGCAGTTGAGGAACATACGGTACTGGCCGTATACTCAGAGCCCCGCCGTATGCGACAGCGGCAAAATCCGGTGAAGGCCCTTCGTCCACCAAAAAGGCTAAAACAAACTTCCCCGCTTTGTTACCCCCGTAGAAGCGAATACCGAGCCCTACGCCGAACGGTTTTTCGCTGTACAGGTTAATAAGCCCCAACATCTCGAAATACATTAAATGGACATCGTCTTTGTTGGCAAGATATCCGTAGCCACCACCAAATCCTATTTCGTAACCTCCCTTGAAAAACAGACCCAATGCGTCTTGATTGCCATAAGCACCGTATTCCTTGTAGTCCGCCGCGG
Organism: Gammaproteobacteria bacterium; assembly: GCA_050118235.1. Taxonomy (GTDB): domain Bacteria; phylum Pseudomonadota; class Gammaproteobacteria; order SZUA-152; family SZUA-152; genus JAJDNG01. Next base: position 1,402 of record JASFLF010000571.1, read on the forward strand.
ACACGGTTGCATACGAAGCGGTGATCACGCCTAGAAAAATGTATGGCAAAAAACGTAACATAGGATCATATAATTGTTTATAGAGCGGCGGTGTCTTTTCCCTGTCTTGCAAAGCAACTTTATTCTACGTAAATCGTGAGAAAATTCTCGCCTTTCCTGTTCACCCCTCCTGCGAGGTGCGACAATCTCCTCATGCTGAGCGGGTTATAGATCGCGGTGAATTGTTCAATGTCTATTGAATAGTATCGGCACAATGCGGGCAAAAAACCGTGAATATCGGCTAAACGCAACCCGGATTTGTTCAGGTTCACATCAAAGGAACTTCTTTCCGCGCCCTCTTTTCCTTCCCTCACTTCAAGATAAATAAATGAACCGTCAATCAGCTTAACAGCAGCGAAATCAATTAAAGACTTTATGGTTTCAAAAACCTGCTCGTTACCGGCTGCGGAATAAATCGCAGCTATTCGCTTTATAATTTGACGCGGAGAGATCAATGGATAGCAAATATGTCTGTCGATTACGGCTTTTGAGCTTATCTCAGGGTCCCATTTGAATCCTAAATGCAGGAGCGCGGGCTCGAATTCATTTTTCTTGTATGGAAGCTCTCTTACCAGCTTGTCCCAAAACTCCAAATAAAACTTATGAAGTTCCCCCGTCTCCACTTCCACCGCAAGAAGCCAGGATAAAAATTAAAATTGCGACTAAATACGGGGAATATTTGCGAAAAGCCAAATAACACCTTTTTATTCAAGTTTAAGAAACATCGTGTAAGCCATCAACAATATTAACACTATCATACTCACTATAAGTTAACGTACCCGGAAACGGCGAGATAGTACCCCGAGTTTTACATTGGCGTATTAAATGTAAACACCGCAATAGTAGCAATAGAGGTGGTTTTGCCAAAACAATTGCGTGGTGCAAGAGAATTATTCCACTTAGTAGTCGATGAAAATAGACGCACCGTTCCAGTAAACGCTGTACCTATTCTGCCCACTATTTGTACCGGCCAGCAAATACGATCCTAAAAAACATCCTTGAAATATAGATTGTTTTTTCAGAATTGAAGAACTGAACAATTACTAAGGAATAAAACGTTAAAAAACTAATTTTGGTTTCACACTATCAACATGTCATCTGTAAAGCGAGCAATCTACAAAAAAAAGGAGCACAATTTTAATAACGCTGCGCTCCTTGGATTTGCTGCAGAGATTTTAGTCTCTAAATAGCCAGGACTATTCCTCTTCTTTACGCTTCACCGGCACAGCCTCTTTCGGCAGTCCCACTTCAAGGTCTTCATTGGGACTGACCGCTTTACTGCCGGCTAAGTTGCCCAGGAAGTCTTTCAGCCAGTTACCCACACCGCCAGACTTGCCACTCTGTGCTTTGGATGGAGTGGCGTCCGTGACCGACGCGGGCAACTCCCACTCGATCTCGGGGATGGTTGTGTCGGCGTTGGATTTAGCCGTGGACTCAGTGGCCGGCAACGGCAGTGCTTCCAAGCCCACAAACTCGGTTGCGTTTGCGGTATTTGCTGAGTTGGCCGGTACCGCGCTTTCGCTGACCACGGCGCTCACTTCATTGTCGGCGTCTTCGTTATCCACCCGCGGCAGGTTCACCATCAGCGGCGCACTCACTTGCGCTCGGCTGACATCCACCAGGTCCATGGCACCAAAGCCCACGATGTCGACGTCGATGGACTCCAGAATCGCCGCTTGGGTGGCTTCATCGATGTCCTGCTCGCCGCTGTGTTCCGCCGGGAGCTGACGCATTCCGGATTGCAACGCGGGAATCATGCCGGCGCTGGCATCGTTGTGCGCTTGACCCAGGGCGTGGCCCAATTCATGGCTGACCACGGACAGCAAGTCCATCTTGCCGAAGGCCTCGCTTAAGGCGTTGGCCTGTCGGCTGCCGTCGTCTCGGGCGATGGCGAATTCCACATCGTCCTCCGGCGTGGCGTCGATGAACCAGCCGAAGCCCGCCGCGTAGGCGTCTATGCGGATGGTGTTACCGTCGGTCTGACCCAGTAAGTCGCCTTCCAGATCGACGATTTCAATGCTGAGGCCGGAGAGCTGACTGAGTTG
>JASFLF010000572.1:0-3484 GCA_050118235.1 Gammaproteobacteria bacterium
TTTTGTGCAACAATTGCAAAGCTGGGGATTCTTAATCATTGACTGTCAGGTGGAAACGGAACATTTAACCAGCTTGGGAGCCGAGTTGATTCCCAGAAAGGAATTTGTGCATATGTTGCAAAATCTGTGTTATTTGCCGACCAAACCCGGGCCCTGGAAATTTGAATCGAACCACGTTTGTCATACAGAACTCGAATCAAAAAACGAGAAAACCTCATGACCGGAAATACCCGCAACGCAACGATTCCCAACAGTCTGGCTTTTTACGCGAGCGAACCGCACCAATGTAATTATCTACCGGACAAGCAAGCTCTGACCGTATTCGCCGATCCTAATGTACCCATGACCACGGCGATATACAGCCGAATTATCGAATACGGTTTCCGGCGTAGTGGAGAATATGTGTATATTCCCAAATGCCCCGATTGCAATTCCTGCATTTCGGTGCGCATACCCGTGACTGAATTTAGTCCCAGCCGCAATCAGCAGCGCGTTATCAATAAAAATTCCGACTTAAGCGTTCGCCGCTATCCCACCGTTTTCCACGATGAACACTACCAACTGTACCGAAATTATATTCACAGCCGCCACAGCGGTGGCGGCATGGACAATCCCTCCCCGCAGGACTATCTCAAATTTCTGTCCAGTTCCTGGAGTGACACCGTGTTTTATGAAATTAGATTAGCCGGCCGACTCCTCGGTGTCACCGTTGTGGATCATTTGCACACGGGACTCTCTGCAGTGTACACCTACTTCGATCCCAGCCAGGAAAAACGCAGCCCGGGCAGTTATGCTATTTTATGGCTGATCGAAGAAGCACGGCGACTAGGCCTGCGTTGGTTATATTTAGGCTATTACATACCCAATTGCCAGAAAATGAACTACAAAGACCGCTACCGCCCACTGGAAGCCTTTATCAACGGCCATTGGCACAAATTCACCAAAAACCAGACAATATCTCCCTGAATTCACTGCCGTTGTAATTATCAGACCATTAGCCCAGCTCTCCTATTAAGAAATATCCCCCCCAGACGATACAAATTTTAGCAGTATCGAAATACAAGACTCTGAATAGAACACCGTTCGGATCGTATAACTTGCGCCTCAGAAAGGGGGAACCAATGTTAAGTACGATATATGCAGTTGCCAAAGAGTTCGAACACGAACATGGGTTCAGCCCTAATTGCCTGTACATGAGTTACGGACATTTAGAAGCATTAAAACAGCAGTTAGAAGACCCATATGAATTTAATTCCATATTAGTATTTTTAGGCATGGAATTAATTCTGACACCCAATATCAGAACGCCATCAGTCGGCTGGGCTCATGCTCCCTGGAAAGAAGCGGTTCATGTTTAAGCCGCTTCTTCACTAACGATTAACAAAGGAAATCATGCAAGAACATTCCATAAGAAGTTGAGCAAGCAAAGAATGCGGTTAAAGAAAGTACGCGGGAAAAAACGCTGGTAATTATTCCATTTCTGGCTATACTAATCGCGAAACAAACACAGAAGGCGCTGTAAAACAGCGCCTTCTTACATTTTAAGCAAATTTTTTTCTATCTTTACCTATTTTTTAACGCCCAAAATCATTAAAATTGGGCATCGTTTCCCGCTCAACTGTAATCCGGGCGCGAAAGAAGGTTGTGCGATTGAAAAAATTTAGTATATCCAACGCTATATTGAAAAATTAACAAACCAAAATTCGTAGAGTTTAGAATTGAATGGCAAAAGAAGAACACATAGAAATGGAAGGCACGGTAGTGGAAACCTTGCCCAACACCATGTTCCGCGTGGAATTAGAAAACGGCCATGTAGTCACTGCTCACATTTCAGGTAAAATGCGCAAACACTACATCCGCATATTGACCGGCGACAAAGTCACCGTGCAATTAACCCCCTACGATTTAACTAAAGGGCGGATAGTGTATCGCGCGCGCTGATCGGCGCGCGATAGCCCTGCGTTCTGGCAGGTGTACACTAAGCGCTGCATTAAGGCCTGACAATCTCCGGAATATTTTCAAGTTCAAATTTGATCTTTCCGTCTTCCACCGTCACTTCCACATTACCGCCATTGGCCAGCTGTCCGAATAACAACTCCTCCGCCAACGGCTTTTTAATGTTTTCCTTGATAATCCTGGCCATGGGCCGGGCACCCATTTTTTCATCGTAACCATGCTCGGCCAGCCATTGCCTGGCTTCTTCGTCCACGTGCATGATGACTTTTTTCTCGGCCAGTTGGTTCTCCAACTCGTATAGGAACTTGTCAACCACGTGGGAAATCGTCGTGGCATCCAAGCTCTTAAACTGCACGATGGCATCCAAGCGATTACGGAATTCCGGGGTAAAGGTTTTCTTGATCATTTCCATACCGTCGGTAGCGTGATCTTGCTGGGTAAATCCGATGGAAGGCCTGGCCATCAATTCAGCACCGGCATTGGTGGTCATAATCAAAATCACATTGCGAAAATCCGCTTTGCGGCCATTGGTGTCCGTCAACGTGCCATGATCCATAACTTGCAACAACAAGTTGAAGACATCCGGGTGGGCTTTTTCAATTTCATCCAATAACACCACCGCATGGGGATGTTTGTTGATTTCTTCGGTCAACAAGCCGCCTTGATCGAAACCCACATAGCCCGGAGGCGCGCCAATCAAGCGGGATACCGTGTGGCGCTCCATGTACTCGGACATGTCGAAACGCAACAATTCTATGCCCATGATTTTCGCCAATTGCCGAGTCACTTCGGTTTTACCCACCCCGGTAGGCCCTGCGAACAGGAAGCTGCCAATAGGCTTTTGATCCACACCCAATCCGGCTCGTGCCATTTTAATGGCGGATGACAATGTGGTAATGGCTTCGTCTTGGCCGTAAACCACCAGCTTCAGATCACGTTCCAGATTGCGTAAACCTTCGATGTCGGAACTGGACACCTGTTTGGGAGGAATGCGCGCAATCTTTGCCACCACCGCTTCGATGTCTTTGGCGCCAATGGTTTTTTTGCGCTTGGACACCGGCAGCAAACGTTGGGTAGCACCGGCTTCGTCGATCACGTCGATGGCTTTGTCCGGCAGATGCCGTTCGTTGATATAGCGCTCGGCGAGTTCCACGGCGGATCGCAACGCTTGCCGGGTAAATTTAACATCGTGGTGTTCCTCGAAACGGCTGCGTAAGCCGTCGAGTATTTGTATGGCCTCTTCCACACTGGGCTCAGGCACGTCAATTTTCTGAAAGCGCCGCGCCAACGCCCGGTCTTTTTCGAATATTCCGCGGTATTCCTGATAGGTAGTGGAGCCAATGCATTTCAGCTCCCCGGAAGCCAGCACCGGTTTGATCAAGTTGGACGCATCCATAGCACCGCCGGAGGCCGCGCCTGCGCCGATGATGGTGTGAATTTCATCGATGAACAGTATAGAACCGGGTTGTTTTTTCAGCTGGGTGAGCACCGCTTTTAAACGTTTCTCGAAATCACCGCGGTATTTGGT
>JASFLF010000573.1:0-3475 GCA_050118235.1 Gammaproteobacteria bacterium
CTCCATCGAAGCCCGCGGTCTAGACCATCCGCCGAACATTTCCCGGCGTTATCCCGATGATACGCACTATATCATTATTGATGGCGGCAACACCCGGCTAGAAATCCTCAACATCTTGTACGATAAATATAGTAATTTGGCTAAGGAGGCCAACGAAGAATCGCAACGATTGAAGTACCTACATATGGCGGAACGATTTTATCGCATTGATTGCGTGTTTCGTCCCTGGATCAGCGAGTCGGACACACTGGCGGGTCATATGTCGGAAAATGAGGAACGCGGTGACATCCTCTTTATCGAAAAAGCCATCGCAGTACAGCGGTTTAGGAAATTTTACCAAGCAGAGGACAAAGTGGCCGCCGAGGCAAGCGGTACCGAGTACACCGATAAGCCGTTAACCATACGCGCTCTGGCGGAGCGTATCACCAATCAAGGTTGGACGATTTCTCACACACATATTAGCCGCTTTGAGTACGCGGCAAATCGCCTCATCAATGTAGTGCCCAACGCCCTGTGGGCGGGCGCTGGAGAACCACTGGTCAGAAATCTTCGCCGCCATGAGAAAGCGTACCTCGACTTCTGGGTTGCTACTGGGCGCGACTCGATCAATGACTTGGACTTGCTGAAACTATTTTACGAAACTCTGGCGAAATACGACGGCGATTCGGTGGATCTGGATGGGTTCGTGAGCGAGATGAACAGCACCCTCGGCCAAAAGCTAGGTTTGCCCTCCCTTACCGTCTGCGCCGAAATCGACGCCTATCTGGCCGGGCGCACGCCACCTACTCCCCTCTCTTTTCAAACAACGGCAACCGTTGGCTCGAAACCAACAGAGATAGAATCCGGTAGCTTCAGTGGCAGTGACGACAACAGACCACCCAAGGCCACAATTCGAAATCTCAATAGTGCGTCAACCACATCGGATGAGGCGCAAAATACTGCTTCCACTTCGCAGCCTAATACTGGCAATGCAAACGAGCCATGCGCCTCGAACGATATTTCGAATAACAACTCTGATGTAGCCACGTCTGCACCGGAAAGCGCAAGACAGATTCCTACCGCCTATCCCGAGTCGATAGCCGAAACCGAGCGTGCCATTCTCGCCATCGCTCGCGCTATAGCAGTACCGTACGAATTCACGGTTTATGGCCTTGAATCTGGGCCCAAACGGGATGAAGTGGGTTGCGGATCGTTCCTTATCGCACCGGTGAAACAGTCGTTCAATCCGCAGTCGGATGATACACAGGCGGCCGTGTGGTGGGCACTGTTCAGATTATCACGCGCTTACAGGAACACGGCGCAGGTGTCGGCGGACCAGGTGTTCCGCAAAGCTTATAGCCAATACCTGGCTCAGCGCTCCACATTAGATACGCTCCTTATGTTGGATGAAATCTTTGCTGCGCTGTCGGATGATACATACAAGCAATTCGAAGAATTGCAACGATTGATCCGGCGCAACAACAAGAAACGGTAACAAGTTAAAAATCAAAGGAGAAGGTTGATGCAAGGGGGACCACTAGGCAGTGAATTCAACGCGTTTATTATTCGTTTTGTTATTAGTGCGTTTAATGAAAAAAATCATGCGGCGTTGCAAGAAATCGGATTGACGCCAAAACAGTTGCAACGACTGCGTAATATGACCTTGGACGACTTAGGTCGATTATCTAGTTTCCGCACCACAGTCGCCAACATCTCTTTCGATGCTCGGCGCTTGGACCTGATGATCGATCATGTCGAGAGCGAAGGTGCACGCGACTCGATCGTTGACCAGATGATCCAGATGGGGGCCTCGCAGGCCATGCTGGAAGACCTAGCGGGTATCGATCACAGCGAATATCGCAACAGACGTCGGGTGTTGGGTCTGCCAAAGGCCTCAGCGGGACGGCCCGCGGCCATCTCCGAAGACCAGGCTCTGCAGGTATATCAGAGTTGGCGCAAACACGCCGATGAACTGGACGATCTGAAACGCTATTACTTCCTGGGTTTAGAGACCGGCATTCCATTGTCACAGATCTGGACACACATGGTCGCCAACGAAGCGCCGGAGGAAACCGCCGCATGATAGGAATGACATAATGGACATCAAGGCGATAGAAGCACTTAAACAGCATATCGACCAAGCGGCTGCGCGACTTCAAATCCGACAGGACGAAGACGCCATAGGATCGTTGATCTATATGGGCAACCATCAGGACGCCGTTCCCCGCGAGTTGATCATCGATCCTATTCTCGAATCGGGCGAGATTCACACTTGGATGCTTATGAAGGTGAATGTGAACAACCCACTCAGTGCAACTCGCATCCCATCTCAAGAAACCTTAATGCAGCAACTCAAAACCTCCCGACCGATTGTCAGCCGCCATCTGCAAGTGTTGCGCGCCTTGCGCTGGATAACGCTATGCGCCGAGGTGCCATTTAAAGGGGTGGTTTACGCGCAGCACGATTCGCCGTTGAGTTTGCAAGATACGATGACGCTGGATACCAACTATCTGAATTTTCTGGAGCAAACGCCCAAGAGTGATGTCTTCAAACGGGCGCGCGTGATCAAGCGTGCTGTGCTAGAACGCATCGGCCACCAGATCGTGGAGCAAGGCTTGGATCTCAATTCGCACCCTTCCCTGCTGCAACGATACAGTCAGCGACTGGCTGGCCATCACAGCGACGATCCGAACAACACGCATTTGGCGTGTCGCCCGGACGCCTTGCCGGTGGAGAACATGTATGACTTGTATGGCAGAGAAACGTCGGACTGCTCCAGCGGGGAACCCGACCAGCGAAACGATCGAGTTAACGTTTTTAACCCGGAGGACAATGGTCGTGTTAAAGATTTTAACACGGAGGAAACAGAGGAAATTGACCGTGTTAAAATTTTTAACACGGAGGGAAATCACCGTGTTAAAAATTTTAACACGACAACCTCTGAAAATTTGGTTAAAAATCAATCAAATTCTCGTGTTAAAAATATTAACACGGTGACTAATCCTTGTAGTAGTAGTTATTTAAAAACTACTACTACTACAAAAGGATCTAATTTAATTTTTCCAGGCGCGATTTCCAAAAGTCCCACCCAAATGCAACTGGCGACAGGATTGTTGGAGCGGTTACCCGTAGATCTGCGACAATTCGCGCTGTATTGGATCGCGGACCGCATACAGGCTGGCGAGAAAGGCACAGATAAAATAGTTGGCAACCCAATCGGATTACTTGGCTGGTTAATCAGTCAATTGCTAAATGGGACGTTACCACCCAGTTCCTATGGCCTACGGGACCAATACCAGCCATCCGAGACGACCAAGGTAAAAAAAATAATACAAACTCAATCGGAAGATAAAAACCAGGTACAAGCAAGGTGGCGGGAACAGATGAGTCAGTTGGGCTTCCACGTTGGCAGTGATGGGAGGCTGGTGAAATCAGAATGAGTGGAGAAATAGGATTTGGTGGGAGTCCCACCAAAAATAGAAGAGCGATTCTGTAA
>JASFLF010000574.1:0-3474 GCA_050118235.1 Gammaproteobacteria bacterium
GGGGCGTCGTTTATTCCATCGCCTACCATGCCTACTACGTCGCCGCGGCGCTGCAGGGCGGCCACTTTCGATGCTTTGTCCTGCGGCAACACTTCCGCAATGACTTCGTCTATGCCCACTTTGTTGGCGACCGCTTGGGCGGCGCTGCGGCTGTCGCCGCTGATCATAACCACTTTAAGGCCGGCACGGTGCATGTGCTCAATGGCTTGAATAGAGTCTTCTTTGATGGGATCGGCCACACCAATGATGCCGGCAATCTTTTTATTCACCGCGATATAAACCGGCGTTTGTCCTTCTTTGGCTAAATCATCCGCGTATTCCGGCAAATCGAACATCAATACGTTCAGATCATTCATGAGTTTCTTATTGCCCAGCGCAATGTGCTGGCCATCGATTTTGGCGCTGACGCCATGGCCGGCGATGCTTTCAAAACCGTGGTGTGATTTCGCGATGATTTTCTGTTCTTGGGCGGCAGTGACAATGGCCTCGGCCAATGGGTGTTCCGAGCCCACTTCGACGCTGGCCGCCAACTGCAGGAGTTGGTCTTCGTTCCAGCCTTTGGCCGGTAAGATGGTGGTTACGGAGGGTTGGCCTTTGGTAATAGTGCCGGTTTTATCTAAAACGATAGTGGTCAGTTGCCCGACACGTTGCAGCGCATCGCCGTTACGGATCAACACACCGAATTCGGCGGCCTTACCAACGCCGACCATGATGGATATGGGCGTTGCCAAACCCAACGCACAAGGGCAGGCGATGATCAATACCGTCACGGTGCTCACCAAGACAAAACTGGCTTTAGGTTCGGGGCCAAAGTTATACCAGGCTAAGCAGGTGATTACGGCAATAATCAATACCGTGGGCACAAACACCGCGGCAATACGGTCGGCCAGGCGGCCGATAGCGGGTTTGGTGTTTTGCGCGCGCCTTACCATTTCGATTATCTGCGCCAAGGTCGTGTCTTTACCCACGCGTTTGGCGAGATACAAAAAGCTGCCTGACTTGTTGATGGTGCCGCCTACAACCTCCGAACCCAGGGTTTTTGCCGCTGCCATAGGCTCGCCGGTTAACATGGATTCATCCACTGTGGAATGACCTTCGATAATGACGCCGTCCACCGGGATTTTTTCACCGGGGCGAACCCGAATGGTTTCATCCAAGCCCACTTGTTCTATCGCTATGTCGGATTCTTTGCCGTCACGTATAACGCGGGCCGTTTTGGGCTGCAAACCGATGAGTCGTTGAATGGCCTCGGAGGTTTTGCCGCGGGCGCGCATTTCCAGCGCGGAACCGAAGTTGATCAAGCCGATGATGATAACCGCAGCTTCAAAATACACATGCCTGGCTAGCGGAGGTACTAAGTTAGGATAGATAACGATGGCGGTGGAGTATATCCAGGCGGTGCCCGTACCCAACGCGATCAAGGTATCCATATTGGCGTTATGGGCCCGGAAGGTTTTCCAAGCGCCTACAAAAAATTGCCGGCCGGAAAACACCAGAACAAACAGGCTTATCACACTAATGGCGGCCCAGAACCATCGACCGGCGCCCTCCACTGCAGGCATGGCGCCCAGTACGCTGCTTGCCAATAACGGTATGGCTACAATGGCGGCAACCAATGCTTTTAACAATAATTTTTTGTAATGACTTTGTTCGATGGCTTGTTTTTGCGCTTCGTCCGCTGCGCTCTGCAATTCCGCGGCATCATAACCTGCGTCGACAACGGCTTTAATCAGTTGGTTGGCGGCCGCGGAACCTTCCACATTGGCGGTGTGTTCGGCGAAATTAACGGTGGCGGCTTGCACGCCGGGAACGGATTTTAAGGCGTTCTCCACAGTGGCTACGCAACCGGCGCAGCTCATGCCGGAAATGGATAATCTGTGATGTGATAGAGTAGCGCTCATTGTGGTTAACAGGGGGGCTAATTGCTTTTTACTACCGCCGGGTAACCGGCGCCGGCCAATGCCTGGCAAACGGCTTGAGGATCGACACTACCTTGCACTTCGGCCGTGCCTTGCTGCAAATCGAATTGGGCGCTCTCAAAGCCCGGCACCTCAGCCAGGGCCTTGTTGGCATTGGTGATGCAACCGTCACATTTCATGCCTTGCACATAATATTGAGTTTTGTCGCTCATAAGCTATTCTCCTTTAGCATGTGTCAGCTACACATTAGACAGTTAGGGAAGTGAGATATTCACAAGCCGAGTATAAGTGTATAGAAGGTGGAGGGTCTAGCCCGCATTTCTCACCAGGCGGCCAACAAACGTCGAGAATAGATGGCAAAACAACCGATTATGCACGTGAAATCCTTAACACATTGTCTCAACTTACGGCCTATCGCGGTTCTGGCTTGTCTTCGTATCCGTATGCTTGCTCTTCACTCAAGTCATAGCTACGGCTATGACTTTCGCTCCAGAGCAGCGCCTACGAACACGAGCAATGGTACAGGGATGTACCGTTTATGGAGCAAAGGATGTAATCCTTCGCCAGCTCCCGCGATCCTGGTGAGAAATGCGGGCTAGAAGGGGAATTCAATTCTTTTTATTGCTATAGATTGCGGCACGGGACTGCATCCGGCAGTCCCGTGATTTAGGCTTATATAGTTTTATTTGCCTCTAAAGAAAACTCAGCATCTTCTAGTAGGGTGGGCACCGCCCACCAGCAATTGGTTGGCATGACTCCGATGGTGGGCGGTGCCCACCCTTCTAATTAGAAAATGTATTGTTTTATTAGAATATTTTTGCTTTTACTGATTTTTCTTTAGAGGCAAGTAGGTTTATTTATAGAAAATATGCCGGCCGATTTTCGCCACTTTGTCTTTATGTGACGCCCATCGGGGTTTGACGTAGTCAGCGTGATAGTACAACGCATCGCCGATATCCGCGGTTTTTTCCTGCCGATACACTTCTTTGGCCACCCTAATGGCATCTATCCAGGCCTTCGACTCTTTGGGAATGTCAGTTATGTCGTCCAGCGTCCAGGAGAATTGCGCGGTTTCCTTGGCCCGTTGATGCACCACTCGGCAGACATCGTTGGGATACTTTGGAGACTGCACGCGATTGAGGGTGACTTGAGCCACAGCGTATTTGCCCATGCCGGGTTCGCCTCGGGCTTCGTGGTAAATGTTCATCGCCAGACAACGGATCTCGCGCATTTCGTATTTGTCTTTAAAGACCTTATACAATGTGGCGGACGTGGACAACACGAACACAACGCCGGCAATAAGCAATACTTGATTAATTGTCCCGAATTCTCGCCAGTAATAACGGGCGTTTACTACGAAATGACTTTGCCCTATGGCTTCGGCCATTGCCGCCATGGGATTAGAAAAAACAGGCATGCGCATACCGCGTTTGTTTCTACGTCTTCGATTGCGTTTAGCCACTGGTTTGTTTTTCCTTTTGTTTGGTAATTGTCAAACAGTAAGTCCCGTTAAGACAGTAATCAACCGTATTTCTATGCAAAAAATATAACTAAA
>JASFLF010000575.1:0-3472 GCA_050118235.1 Gammaproteobacteria bacterium
GATTTGTCAGCCTATGGTAAATTCCCGAGGCAGTGGATTCTGATGAACTTCTTCGCATTGTACGTCGGTAACTTCCGCCAGGCGTGGGCCCTGCCATAACCAGTCTTTGAGGGCAGCCACTTCTTTCGGTTTGCCACAGGCCAACACTTCCACTCGGCCATCCGGTAGGTTGTGGGCATAACCCGTCACACCCAGTGACTGCGCTTGATCTTGGGTGTTACCCCGAAACCAAACGCCTTGCACTTTTCCGGAGACCCGGCATATTACACACTGTGTCATGGCAGGCTTACCTTGGCCGACCGTCCGGCGCGCAGTAGTTTACCTTTGGTATTAAAACGTACGTTGATGAGGTATTTGTTACTCGATTTGGACACCGGTTCGAATCCCACCGCGGAGACTTCCCCTTTATATTGACCGCCGCCCACACTTATCGTGGCTTTTTTGCCGTTTTTAAAACTGCCCAGTTGGCCACCGGTCACCTGGAATGCGGCGACCATGACATCGGCTTCGGCCAATTCAATTAGCACCGGGGGTGTGTCGCTGCTGACAATGGTCTCGCCTTCATTAACATGGCGCTCCACAACAATGCCGTTGAACGGCGCCTTGATTTCGCTATGGCGAAAATCAAATTCCATTTTCGCCAGCTGCGCCTCGGCGGTTTTCAACTGTGCGGTCGCTTGAGTAAATGCGATATGCGCCACTTCCAGTTCGTGATCGGACAATACGGTGCGATCGTATAGTTCCTGATTGCGCTCCAGTTCGCGCTCCGCCTCTTTATACAAGCGTTCATAATGTTGCACATCGGCTTTGGCTTTTTCAAGATTGGCCTTGATAACACCGTTGTCCAATTGCAATAATACATCGCCTTGCAATACGCGATCTCCGGGGTGCACGTTAACCGTGGCAACCACACCCGACACCGGCGTGCTTAATTTTGATTTGCGATTCCAGTCTAATACGGCATCGTACTCTGCCGCCCATGCTACCAACGGCGTCAACATAACCAATGCCACCATTGCAACCACCAGCTTGCCACCAATTACGGAACGGCTTATGGAACTGCCGACAGCACCGGCCAGTACACGATTCATTGCGTATTCTCCTTCACAGCGTACACTTCGTTGCCTAACAGCGCATCCAACCGGGCCCAGGTGAGCGCCGTGGTAAACTTTGCCCTGGCGAATTTTAAGCGGGCTTCCGACACTTCCACCATGGAATCCCCCAAATCGGTTTTGACTTCCATTTCATATAAGGCGCGACTGCGGTCCAGATACAAATCACGGTAATCCAGCAGCGCTTTCATTTCCTCACGCTCAACTTTCAAAGTATCCAGCATTTGCAAGTTGTCCAAGATGGCTTGTTGCACATCCATTTCCGCCTTTCTCAACTCCGCCTTGAGGCGAATGACTTCGGCTTGCTGTTGCGCCACGTCCGCTTTGACTTTGCCACCGTTTAATAGCGGTACATTCAAGATAAGGCTGGCTTCCCATTCATTATAATTGCCGGCTGTGCGGGAATATTCACTGACTTGCGCCTCACCGGCCAGCGTGGGCCTGGAACCGGAACGAGCGGCGGCCAGACGTTTTTCCGCGGCTTCCACTTGGGCGCGTAACGCCATTAACATGGGGTTGTTGGTGAGCGCCTGCTCCTGCAAAACTTCCACTTCGGGTATCGGCCGGTCGATATCCGGCAATTTCGGCTCGACGATATCGGCCACTAGTTCACCGGGGCGATTGAGCATATTGGCCAGTTGAGAACGGGTGTTGCGCTGCATGGAACGGCTGGCGTAAAGCTCCCGCCTTACCTTTTGATAATTGCTCTGCGATTCCAACACTTCGATATCGGAACGCTGACCTAGCTCGTTGCGCATTTGCATACGGTCATAGTCGATATACGCAACAGACATCGCCTCATTGTTGCGGATAAACTGCAAGTCCGCCAGCAACACTTTGAAATAACTTTCCATAATTGCTATGCGGTATTGGTTGACGGCATTTTGATACGACCATTCACTGCTTTTGACATCCGCCATGGCCGCTTTTTCGGCGTTTGCGGTACGGCCAAAATCGTAGAGGCGTTTTTGCGCTACCAGCGAGATTCGGCTGTCGTCTTGCGACTGATCAAGGGCGATAGGCGAGGGCTCGATATAACGCGCCTCCCCCAGTATGAATGCGCGAAAGCCGTAAGCGGAATCGGCTTGCAACAGCCTGGCGTTGTTCACTTGAATCCGGGCTTGGGCCACAAGTAAATCGGGATGGGTTTGATCCACGGAACGCATGACGGCATCCAAGGTCAGCGGGGTGGGCAGTGGCGCCACGGCGGATTGACCGGTTTCGCCATCATTGGCTGGGGCGTCTTCGGCCTGCGCTATGATGCTTGCGCTCAGCAGCATCCACGCAGACAGCCGAATGATGCCTGATAATGACAGACAATAGTTGTATTTCACAGTTGTTTTTGTAATGCGTTTTTCTTTTCTCTTTTGTATTTGGTAAATGGCATATTTTTATATTCCCCATTGACCACGTATTCACCCAACCACATGAATTCTTCCACCCCGTTGGTGGCACCGGTAAACCGCACCACCCGCTCACCTTGCAAATCGTAGAAGGCAAACACCGGCGTGGCCCTGACCCGGTTAACCTTAAACGCAAAATCTTTTTGTTTCATGGTATTGCCATGGAAATCGGTGATTTCCACATCCCCTTCGATATCCACGCTGATGTTGAGAAAGTGCTCTTTGAAATACGCTTGCACCTCCGGCTGATTCAGTACGGTTTCTTTCATGCGGTGACAGAAAGGACATTCATCCATTTCAAAAAAGATCAATATGGCTTTTTTACCGGCCTCGCGCGCATGGTCCAACTCTTCAGCAAAGTTGCCCCAGGTCTCATCAAAAAAGTATTTATAAGGGTCCCGGCCGCCCGCGGACATAGCGACGCTGCTATAGGCCAAACAAACCAAAAGCAATAAGCTGTTTATGGATACAAAATTCAATCTCAGCCGCATAACTTTACGTCCTCACTCCTTACAATCCTAATCGTTGTTTAACGTTCGCCAGAGTTATAACCGTCGATGAAATCTTTGATCATCTTTGCGGTGACCGGTCCGGTTTGTTTGGCCACCAGTTCGCCTTCGGGCGATATTAAAAAGGAAGTGGGTAATCCCGAAATCACACCCAATTCGCTCTTGGGGGCGGGTTTCATGTGCAAAATAGGGTAGCTCATGAAATAATCTTCCACAAAACTTTTAAGTTTGGGGATGGCAATATCTTCAAAATCAACGCCAATCACCACAGCGTTGTTATCTTTGTGGGCTTCATGAAAATCCACTAATTCCGGTATTTCTTCCAGACACGGGGGACACCAGGTAGCCCAGTAATTCACCACTACCCATTTGCCCCTAAACTCGGACAATTGGCGCGACTTACCGTCCAAATCCGGTAAGGTAAAATCCACGGTTTCGACCGCATAGA
>JASFLF010000576.1:0-3472 GCA_050118235.1 Gammaproteobacteria bacterium
TACTTCAGCTTTGTCTAAGTATCCGGTGCTTCGGATATCATTAATCGTTATGAAGATTTAGAGCATCGTACCGAGTTTGACATTCGCACAATGCGTGAGTCGCTATGATGGTTCTTGTCGCCTCTCTAGTACCTGCGTTTGATGCGCTGACACCTTGTTCAGTTAGTCGTATCTACTTATCAATAAATGCCATCGCCGTTATCCTAGCAACAATATTAATGAGCTCATAAGTTCATCTGATTTGGGGGTAACCTTAATTAAATCACAGCGGTAATTTTTAACATCCTGATTGCCAAATATTTACTTTGGGTTTGCTTTTAATTGCTCGCCTCTATAAAATCGCGCTCGGATATGTAAGGTATTTCTGAATTCAATGTCAGAGTACAGCTGTTCAGTTCCAGGCTGCAACTGAATAAGAAGGAAGATACATTTCTATTTTTCACTCATTCACTCGATCAATTTTCAGGAGAAAATATGAATAATAAAAATCAACACTTGTTCAAAGCTGTATTTCTTTCCGGGGCGATCCTGGCTTCTACCTCTGCATTCGCACATGATGACAAAAACAGGGGACACGACAGAGACAATGTCGCCAGTTACATGAGTTCCTGTGACACGCTTCCGCTTGTGAATACTTTGATAGGTGGCCCGGTGAATACTAGTGTATGCGTTGATGCGCCGGTGGCGCTGGAAAAGGCGAAAGTGGTCTTCAATCTGGATACCCCGATCACCGATAGTGCCGGTAATCCCGTAGGTCTGAGACACATGTGGATGCTCGGTACAGCCCTTCAAGCGCGTATCCAAGCCGGCTTGCTGGATCCGGAAGACGTCTCCGTTATTGGTGTTTTTCATGGTACTGGATCTGCCTGGGCGCTTAAAAGCACTCCCATGGCAAGCTGGATCGAAAAAATATTCGCTCTTAACAATGCGGGGTTAAATATAAGTCTTGAGATGTGCGGCGTAACGATGTTGGGCAAGGGGTGGACCAATGCCAACCTTTATTCCAGCGATAACGGCATCATTCATGTGAATCAAGGCGCTATTGGCCGTATAATTGACTTGGAACAGCATAAATACGCTTATATTAAGGAAGGATTGATCGACCAAGATTAAATTTTGACATACCACATTTTAATCTGAAGTTGCAAAAAGGGGCCGCACAATGTTGCGGCCTCTTTTTTTTGAGCAGTGATTGTTGAGTTGAGAATATATTTCAAATTTTCATAGCAGATTTGAACTATGCATTCTTAAGCGAAAACAAAAAATAAATGGATTAAGCCACTTGGGCGTATCGCAAGCTGTGAGGTGAATGGTAACGTTGTGCAATACGACTAACAGGGAAACAATAAGAGGGAAATAAAATGAGTGAGCAATTTTTACGAGCAAATCCGATTTTACCGGTCAAAAGCGTTGTTGAAACCGCGAGGTTTTTCGAGAAACAGCTTGGCTTTACGACAGCGCTTCTTTGGGAGAATCCTTCTTATGCTGCAGTTAAGCGTGGAAATGTAACAATAGAATTTGGTGAAGCCCGTAAGGAACATGCTGGTAGTGGCATATGCATCATCATAGTGGATAACGCTGACGCTATTTACGAAGAGTGGAAGTCCAAAGATATTGAGTTTGTCGGCGATTTTTCTGAAAGAAATTATGGCAGTAAAGATTTTCGTATCAGGGACAATAATGGAAATATGTTAATTATTGGCCATGCCTTGGAAAATCAGATGGAATTGATTAAAAAAGGTAACGTTGTATGACGGGCGCAGGGAATCTCTGAATAAGTGTCATTCTGAGTCTTGGGTGTAATGAAGGATATTCGAAGTATTTTCTTAGAAAAGGAAATATCCGGAGCGCTGTTACGCTGCAAAACGGCGAACCGGTAGCACACCAATTCGCCGTCCACACTTGATTACGCCTACTTATAGTGGTTCATGCGTTCAATAACAATTTGCGCGACAGGATTGCGCCAGTCCAATACGGCGGGATCAGCGTCGCCGATTCCATGAATGCCACTGTGAATGTGCACGAAGCCTTCACCGCTGTCATTCGGCGAGTAGCCTTCGCCCCCAAGACCGGCAACAGTGGAACTCAATTCGTCATTGGTCTCGCTTCCGGCGTCATACGCATCGGCCATGTAGATGGCGGTTTGGCGACCTTTAGGCAGCGCTACGTCGGTAACGGCGAAGAAGGCATCATTGGTGGCGCCGAGCATCGCACCAATGCTTACGTGATCCGTACCGCGTTTTGCGGAAACCATCAGAGTCGTTGATGTACCGGGAAAGGTCAGGCCCATGGTGCTGACTTGCGCATCTCTGACGCCCGGCATAGCGAGCAGTTTGGCTGCCATTGGATTGCCGTCGCCCGCTTCCGCCAACATCGCCAATTCGTCACTGGGGGCTTGTCCCACTTCAAAAAACGACATTCCGGAACGATGTGTGGCGGCCATAACCGGCGCTAACGGTTGGCCGGGAGTAAGATTAGTGATGGTGATTTTGTACATTACCCTGTCGCCGGCCCAGCTATTGGTAGTAGCCAGCAGGGCAGTGGACAGTAAGCATCCAACAAACAAAGATGTTTTCTTGCGCATATCAGATCTCCTTGTGTAAGTGTTAGTCAATGAACCTTTGTCAAGCGCGTTGCTCGCGCTACGAGGATACTGCGAGGAATTGATCACAGACCGGTCACGGAAATATCACTTTTCTATCACAGCGAGAAATTTACTATCCAGGTCCATATAACGGTATTGGCTGTGTGAATTGTCCCTTGGTTCCCTTGGGTAGTCCCGCCACCGGCACTACGTAGGTGGAAGCCTTCGATTTTGTTTTGCAGGAAAATTCAAAATCGTATCATTTGGTTGGAATGACGACAGGCTTAGTAGTATTGGGTGATGATAGACAATCATCAGAATCACGATGAATTTTTACTGATCGTTAATGAGTCATGCATGGATAAAAAATATGCAGCATTCTGCTCGCGCAATATTTTTGTATCAGACTTGGAACGCTAATTCTGATACCATGCCACACACGTTATTACATGAAGGATATCTGTAGATGCTTAAAACACGCGTAGTATTTGTTCTCGCCATTACTTGCGCATTGTTGTGTATGACAGTCGCAACGCATGCCGCTACTCTATGCGCTCAAGCGCAATGCAGTATATCAATAGAATTTCTGAACGGCGGTACGATTAGTACCGCTACACAAGCCACACTTATTTTTGGCGAAGACGCCGGCATTTCCTTAGGTGATTCTGGAGAAATCTTTCTTGGTGACGGCGGCACCTTTGATAACCTGACGCTCGATACCCTGCCCGGCGGAGACATTCCTGCCGCGGGGAGCGCCATTACACTGGGCAATGGCGCGAATATAAACTTTGGTCCCAATGGATGGATTAACCTGGGAACCGGCGGTAATATCCAATACCTCGAGAATAATACACTGACCATCAGCAATCCCAGCGCAATAGTGATTGT
>JASFLF010000577.1:0-3469 GCA_050118235.1 Gammaproteobacteria bacterium
CCAGGGCGATGGAATAAACAGGAGGTTCTATCGAGGGTATTTCAGTATTGCCGTCTTTCTCTGAACTGCAAGCCCAAACTGAGAGTAACAAAAAAGTGGTTAAAATGTGAGGTAACATTCGTGAAAAATCCACTATAGGTTTTGCGTTGATTTGGCAGCCGTACATATAAAAGACACCGCAAGTATTATATTTTGAAAATCCAAAGTGTAATAATGCTAACATGACCTTTTTCTGAGGAATCAATGTTTAATCCATATACGATTATAATAGGTTTGTTTTTTACTGGCGGCTTGTTCGTCACGTTGTGGGGTTTATTTGTCATATTAAAAGCGCGAAAAACAAAACAATGGCCTTGTGTCGACGGTGTCATTGAACAATCAAAACCATCTTCCGAACAGCGCGACCTTCTGCCCCATATTCAGTTTAAATACACCGTGGGAGAAGTAACCTATCAGCGGACAATGGAGTTTCCCGGAGATATCACACCTACTGAGGAATTTGCCAAAAGTTATGTCCAGAAATATCCTGTCGGCACCAAAGTTCCGGTGTACTACAATCCAGCTAATCCGGAAGCTGCGACTCTGGAGCCGGGTCTTGGGAAAGGTGACTGGTTAGTATTGGTTATCGGCCTTGGTGCTTTATTGATGGGTATATTATTCTTTTTCTTCGGTGCTTGATTGGCATACTCAGCGTTTATTCATATCAACATTTCAACAAACACTTAATTTGCTAACAATTTACAGGGAGGAAGTCGAACTATGTATATCTGCGAACATTTCGCCATTCATGAATTGGTGCCGCCTCATGTATTTGAACAGCGCGGTGAAAAAGCCTGGGAATTACTCGACGATCGCTTATTGATGACCTTGGATCGGTTGCGAGAACGCTACGGTTCGATGACGGTGAACAATTATTATTGGGGTAAAGATCGTGAATGGAGTGGATTGCGCACCAAAGACAGCCCTTACTACAGCCCTTACAGCCAACATTCCTTTGGGCGCGCAGCGGATTGTTTATTCGCAAACCAGACTGCCGAAGAAGTAAGACAGGTAATACTTGCATCCCCCATGGACCCGACTTTTGAATTAATTGGCAGTCTTGAATTAGGTGTGTCGTGGCTGCATTTTGACGTTAGAAACTGCGACAGGATAAAAACGTATTATCCCTAATGGTTTCTTAGGGGGGGGGCTAATTCCGCGAACTATTAGCAAAACTTTTGTGGAGAATTGCAGGGAAGATAATATTGAACAAGCTTGCGCTATCGTTCGATAATGGTAAGCTAAACCGGCTACAAGACTCGCGACAGTGATTACCAACTGTGGCGGTTAATTCATTCAACAGGAGCTAAGGGGGGCGTATGTCCAATAAAAATACCATGTCTATTTTCAATAAGTTATCAATTTTGATGACCATGTCTTATAAACGTGTTTTTAGTGCATACTGTTTATTACTGGCTTCGCCATTTGTTTTTGCCGACAACATTACGGCCGTCAAAGTTCAGGGCGATGAAACTACAGTAAACATAACCTGGGAAGTATTCGGTCAAACATGGTATGCAGTGGCAACCAAAGATAGTTACATGGGGGAAGATATACCATTAATTCACGTTTCGCTAGCAACGGGTAACGAGGAGTTTATTAGGCCACTGGAAAATTGTTATTATCGGGGGACATTGGCCGATCAGGATTTTAATCCAATGGAAAATAGCAATGCATATATTAATCTTTGCAGCGCTGATGTGCCGTTTACTGGATTTGTATCGGATCTGAACAATGTGTATACCATAACCGCACAACCGGCTTCTAAAACCGGAATCAGTATGCAAATAGACGATCCCAATCAGGATTTGATTGGCGACGATAGCGCTAAGATTACCGGTCCTAAAGGCGCAAACAATGACAAGTCGCCACCCGAGCGACTCTATCCAAGAAATGCAAGTCCTGGTTTATTCCCCAGCCTGGAAATACTGGTTGAACCGAATTATGTGAACAAGGTTGGTAGCGATGCGTATTTGGCCCGCATTCGGGAAAACTTGGCGTTTGCCAATTTTATTTATCAACAAAGCGGTTTAAAACAGTTGAATCTCATTGCCATTACTTTGTTGGATGAGAATATAGTCACTACAGGTAGTACCGGCAACATCCGGCATGAATTGCAAAACTTAAGAAGACGCACTGTGCAAGCGGAAAGTGCAGATATGACTGTGTTGTTCGTTGGTGCCGATATAAATACCGCTTATACGTGGGGGTGGGCAGAAGACGGATACGCTTGCGATTTACAAAGAGCGGTTGATTTGGATGACGATATCAATACCGTCAGTATCGGTAAATCATCGGGATTTGTAATTGATCTTCCGTCGTTAATACAACGCGGTTGGATATTAGCACATGAAATCGGCCACATATTAAGTTCCGGTCATATACAAAGTGATCCTTTGATGGATGGGTGGTTTCAATACATCGCGGCATTGCCCAGTTATGTCGCGGGGTGTGACGTCAAAACCCAAATGTATCACTCATGCGATTACAACCGGAAAAACAGAAAGTTCACTGACTTCTATAAGTGCGACTAACCGGCCTGTCATATTTTGTAAAAGAAGCCAGCGTAGCTTGGTAGTGACAGACGTTGACTATGGTTACACTAGTGTACTGCATTTAATATAATACAGTACACTAGCTTCTTTTCTCTCTAGCTGCTCGCGTTTATCTTTTTCGCTAAATCGTTCTTGTTGTAAGAGATAGTATTTCATCTTTAATATGGATATTGTTGAAAATGCTCCCGTACTACAAATCAATCGAATTATTTTGTTAAGCGCTTTAAGCGACCTTCGCTAATCCGAGCGGCGGGTACGGCGCGATAGCGTCGAGGAATTAAGCGCATTGCATTTTTTACCAATGCTAGTAGTGATTTATAAAAAAATTTATTCCACCATGATTGCTTGAATCCAAACTCATTTACTAACTTGGGCGGTAACGACATAGCGGCAACAGCATAGTTTAGCGGTGCAAGAAATCGGGTAAACCATGTACCGTACAACAATCCCAGTACAATGTCTTTGGCCGCCGGCGTAACGGTAATGCGATCACTCTCGATGGTGTTCGCCATCCAGTTTTCGAAATCGCACCAAGTATCTGGGTACAAATTCTTTGCTATGCCAAACAGTTGTCCAAAGCGTTTGCTTTCCTGATAAAACTGTTCCTTTTCAGCGCTGCTCAATCGTCGGATGCACAATTCGTAGGCGAGCACCGTGGAATCCAATAGGGTGGCGGCCACCCACAAAAGGGCTTGTGGTTCTGTGGCCTTATAGTGTGGATCTACATCAGGAGGCAACGTATCTTTGATTTCCCCGTACACACGCTTATGTACGGCGTGCACGGTTAACGCGGCTTTAATGGCGGACTCCCGCGAGCCAAAGATAATTGCATATACCGCTTTAAAGGTACGTATGCCACGGCCCAGGGGATCGCT
>JASFLF010000578.1:0-3465 GCA_050118235.1 Gammaproteobacteria bacterium
TAAAGCGCCTACTGTTGGTGCAGACCTTGGAAAGGTAGCCGACATTCCCTGCGCTCTGCGCCTCGCACTCGCGCTTTGAGCGGCTTTCTAAATGCACGTTTTATATGAAACACTACACTAGTGTGAGCCACCGGCACGTATTTAACCACAAAGCGGACGAAGGTCACGAAGAGTACATTTAAATAAGATAGTTTTTCCCTTCGTGTTATTCGTGGTGAATACACAACCAAGCTGAAAAAAGGAGTTGATGCTTGACGGTAATCCGAACTTTGGCCCGTTGGCTGCGAATTCTAGGACAATTCTTCACCCGAACAAAGACGGGCCGAATACTGGTGTTTTTAAGTTTGCCATTGGCCATTCTGGTCGTTGCGTTGTGGGAACCCGATTACTATCCCCCCATCTTTGACGCGCAAGTGCATTACAACGAGAGTTCCTGGTGGCGAGTATCAGTCGATGCCGTGATCAATACAGCCGATGAACTCAATGTGCCCTGGATGTTGGTGGGCAGCACACCCAATGAAGGCACTTGGAGGTTATATCGTCGTGACCCCCAGCGCGTCATCCCCATGTTCATACCTTATCGGCATCAGGAGGATAACGCTACCTGGTTCAACGATGAAAACCTATTACACTACATGGAAAGAGAAATTCGGCACAGGAACTATCGGGGCATAGGCGAATTTCATCTTTTTGACGGTCAGGTGGACACGCCGGTTGTGCACCGAATGGTTGAGCTGGCGCTGGAGCATAATTTGATATTGCATGCCCGCTCAGATCCCAATGCTATACGCCAATTGTTCGTGTTGGCCCCATCGCTGCGGATACTCTGGGCACATGCCGGCCTGTTTAGCCAACCCGAAACTCTTGCCGAAATGTTGAAACGCTACCCGCGCTTGTGGGTGGAAATTTCACATCGTGGCGACGTGGCACCCGGTGGGAAACTCGCGCCCCAATGGCGTGAACTTATGTTATTGTATCCCGATCGTTTTCTACTCGGCACCGGCACATATAACAACGAGTATTGGTATCAGTTCCGATACACTTTGAACCGATACCGTAAATGGTTAAACAAATTGCCGCCCGATGTGGCGGCTATGATTGCTTATCGAAATGGTTTGGTATTATTTGAGTTGGAACGGTCGCAAACACCGGATTGAATCACTGAGAGCTTTATCCGGAGCCTTAAGAGAATTAAAATCAATGAAAAGCAACCAGGAGTCTGCAAACTATGAGTAAAGATTATTTAAAATGGCGCCCCCACCCTTGGCATGGTTTGGAAGTCGGTCCCAATCCGCCGACGTTTGTTTCCGTGTTTGTGGAGATCACGCCATTTAACCACATTAAATACGAAGTGGATAAACACTCCGGTTTTTTAAAAGTTGATCGTCCGCAGATGTTGTCATCCCGTCCACCTTCAGTCTACGGGTTTATTCCTAAAACATTGGCAGGTCCCCAAGTGTGCAAATTAATGCAAGGGACAACACAGGGCGACAACGATCCAATAGATATTTGCGTCGTTTCTTCGCATTCTATCAGTCAGAGCCAAGTACTGTTGACGGCGCGCATTGTAGGCGGGATTCCCATGATTGACGATGGTGAAGCGGACGACAAAATCATCGGCGTACTCAAAGGCGATGGTGTTTGGGGCGATGTCACCGATATTTCGCAATTACCGGATTCGGTGGTAGAACAACTGGTGCATTATTTTCAAACCTATAAGGCCAAACCGGTTACTTTAGGCAAGGTCTATGGTCATGAGCACGCTGAAAAAGTCATTGAGGCTTCCATGGCGGACTATAAGGCAGAGTTTGAAAGTTGACAGCGGCATTTCCATTGTGAGCGTCGAATATGCAGGGCGCCAGAAGCACCTGTAGTCGTTGTGGAGTATCGATATTAGGTTCAACAAAGGCCAAGACCGGCGGTTATTGTGTTCCGTGTAAACGACTTTTGGATATTGAGTCTGATATTCGAAAAAAGCGGGAATTCACAAATGCCAGGCAAGAGTTAACCAGAAGAAAATATGGCAAACATGTTGGATTCGCAATTCGATTGATCGCCTTGGCTTTTATGGTTGTCGGCAGCGTGTTGCAGCTATATGATCACTATCCAAGAATCCAGGAATTGGCGCGCACATCTTTCATATCATTGTTGATAGTCATCGTCTCGGGTATTGCGATTGTGTTTTTCACCGCTCTATTTTCTTTTCATGTTTGGGACTACGTGAAATATCTCAAGGGCACACAGAAAAACAGTAAATAATCAGCAACTGTGTAGGCACGTTTATGCGATTTGCGCAATATCACTTACCTCCATATTAACTATCGGTGTAGCGAAGAAAATGCAACCAATTATTACCTATTTTGCGATAAGGGGCCGGGCAGAACCTATAAGACTGATGCTGGAAGAGGTTGGTGTGTCGTACATAGATCACTACGTCTCTTTCAGAGAATGGCAAGATCTCAAGCCGAAAATGCCGTTTAAAGTGTTGCCTTCCTATAAAGACGGCGATTTGCTGATAGTCGAAAGCCGGGCGATCTATCGTTACCTTGCGCGAAAATACGATCTTTACGGGCGCAACGATATCGAGGCAGTGCAATGCGATATTCTTGACGAAGCGATAAGAGACGCCCAACAAGCCTTGGGAGGTTTGTTCTGGGACAAGGAGTTTCAAACCAAGGCGGACAGTTTCAAAAAAAATGAACTGGTATCAACGTTGAACAATCTTGAGGATTATCTTGCAAGAACTGCTTCGAGTGACAGCCATTGTGTTGGCGAGTCAATAACTTTTGTGGATTTTATATTATGGAATTATCTTGATTGGGTGCGTGCTTTTTCCAATGAGACATTGGTCAGGTTTCCAATCCTTTGCCGCAATAAACAAGCCATTGAGACAAGACCGAACATTCAAGCCTATTTGAAATCCGACAGGAGACCTCCGACGTTGACCGTGTCAAAAGCGTTGTTCGGTGGCACACCGGAAACGAGTTAGTAAATAGAATATGACACACCAGCAGTGGTGTCGGTTTTACACATTGTGATTCGTGAAATTCAAAACAGAATGCGCATGAAAAAGCCATGAAAAAACCCGTTGATTCGACCATCAAGCTGGCCATCTTAATTAGCGTGGTTTTTATATTCGGAATATGTTTCCACTCGTTGGAAGAGATACATTACCTGAAGTCTTTTTTCCCACAAACATTCACGGTAGAACAGGCTTTCTATGCCAGCGCTATTGAATTGATAAAGATTTTGATCATTGCCATACCGTTTCTTTTGGTTATCGGCATTGGATTGTTTTTGCTGAAAAAGCGTGACCAAGATTGAAATGTTATGCAGATTTAATGCGATACCGCAAACTAGTGTAGTGTTTCATATAAAACGTGCATTTAGAAAGCCGCTCAAAGCGCGAGTGCGAGGCGCAGAGCGCAGGGAATGTCGGCTACCTTTCCAAGGTCTGCACCAACA
>JASFLF010000579.1:0-3454 GCA_050118235.1 Gammaproteobacteria bacterium
AGTGACCAAAAAATGAGCATTTTAACAGTACAGTAATAAAGACGGGCATCGCACATCGCTCCCCCCATATTGTCCACATAGTTATCCACAGGATTTGTGGATAACGAAACAGCCATAAGCATTCACAGCAGCATGGTTCGGCAGCTATAACTTTAACTGACGAAGTGTTACATTGGCGCCATGTCGGCCCATGGCGTTAAGAATCCTCCCCCCTTGCTGTCTGTCGCTCTCCCGACGCCACTGCGGCGCTGTTTCAGTTATTTGCCGCCCAACGCCGCCCAGGCGGATTGTCTTATGTTGGGTCAAAGAGTCCGGGTGCCTTTCGGTCATGGTTCGAAAATCGGTATTATTGTGGAGAATCCGGCGCGCAGCACCGCCGAGGGAGTAAAGCTCAAAAGAATCCGCGATGTCATCGATGAGCAGTCGTTATTTCCCAATGAGATGCTGGCGCTGTTGCTATGGGCCAGCGAGTATTACCAGCATGCTTTGGGGGAAGTCATCGCCAATGCGTTGCCAGTGTTGTTGCGCAAAGGCGAACCGGCGGCGCTCAAGACCGTGCAGCGGTTTCGGCTGATTTCGCAAGGGGATATGTCCGCCTTAAATAGAGCGCCCAAACAAGCCCGGTTAGTGCACTTGCTCAACGCGCACACCGAAGGCTTGACCGCGGAGCAATTGACGCAACAGTTGGACAATTGGCGTTCACCCATAGCTAAATTGATCGAAAAAGGCTGGGTTGAGGCCACGGAGCAAAGTGACTTTCCCGTTTGCCATTCTCAAACTGGACATTCTCCAACTGGACGTAGCAGCTCGCAAAGCCCTTGCGTCCCCGAATTGAATCCCGCACAAGCGCGAGCGGTAGCTGCCGTGCTTGAACGCGCACAGCAGTTTTCAGTTTCATTACTGGAAGGTGTCACAGGTAGCGGCAAAACCGAAGTCTATTTACGAATCATCGAAGCGCTCATCGACAAAGGCCTGCAGGCTCTGGTGCTGGTTCCGGAGATTGCCCTAACGCCACAATTGATTTCCCGGTTTCAAAAACGCTTCGTAGTGCCCATAGTGGCCATGCATTCCAATCTCAGCGAGCGGGAACGCCTAAACGCCTGGTTGTTCGCCAAGCAAGGAGATGCGCGTATAGTCATCGGCACGCGCTCGGCGGTGTTTACACCGTTTAAACACTTGGGATTGATTGTGGTGGATGAAGAACACGATCCTTCATTAAAACAACAAGATGGATTTCGTTATTCGGCCCGGGACATTGCGGTGCGCCGGGCGCAGATGTTGAATATTCCAATTATTTTGGGGTCCGCCACGGCTTCGCTGGAGACTTTGCGCAATGCGATACAGGGCAAGTACAACTATTTATCACTGCCCGAGCGCGCCGGCAGCGCGGTGCATCCGCACATTAAGCTCTTGGATATACGCAGCAAACCCATTCATGACGGCTTATCCAATGTGTTAATTGATGCCATGCGCCAGCATTTACAGCGCGGGCAGCAAGTGATGTTGTTTCTGAATCGCCGGGGATTTGCACCGACGTTGCTGTGCCATGATTGCGGCTGGGTGTCGGAATGCACGCGTTGCGACAGCCACATGACCTTGCATTTCGCGCAGCATCGCTTGCGTTGTCATCATTGCGGATCGGAGCGCCCCATGGACAAACAATGCCCCCAGTGTGGCGGCAATGAGCTAATTCCCATAGGATTGGGCACCGAAAGAATAGAACAGGTGCTGCAACAATTGTTTCCCGATGATGAGATCGTGCGTGTCGACCGCGATACTACAAGGCGCAAAGGTGCATTGGAAAAAAAGCTTGCCACCATTAATGAAGGCGAGCGCTGTATTTTATTGGGCACGCAAATGCTGGCCAAAGGCCATCATTTTCCCAATGTCACCTTGGTGGGGGTTATCGATATCGATCAAGGATTGTTTAGCAGCGATTTTCGCGCCCTGGAGCGCATGGCGCAACTGATCACCCAGGTGGCAGGTCGCGCGGGGCGGGCGGACAAGCCGGGAGAGGTGTTGATCCAAACCCACCATCCCCAACATCCATTACTGCAGACGCTAATCAACAAGGGTTACAGCGAGTTTGCCAAACAAGCGTTGGCCGAACGCCAAGCGGCAGAGTTGCCACCGTATTCGTTTTTGGCCTTATTGCGCGCCGAGGCGGTGGATGCGCAAAAACCATATGATTTTCTTAACGAAGCCAAACAGCTTGCCCAACAGCTCAATGTCTCCGCTGTTCTGTTATCCGGTCCCGTAGCGGCGCCCATGGAAAAACGCGCTGGGCGGATTCGGGCTCAGTTATTGTTACAGGCCAGCAAACGATCTGAGTTGCACCGGTTGTTGCACCCGTGGGTCAAACAACTGGAAGAGTGTAAAACAGGCAGAAAAGTGCGCTGGTCGCTGGATGTGGACCCTATCGAAATGTATTAAAGAACATGAGTGAGTCAAATACCCCTCTTGTAGACGCAGCGACACAAATCATCAAACAAGGATTTCGTCTGCCGACTGTGGGGGCCGGCAAGCAAGTCACGATTTATATTTCTCCTATCGATGCCGTGGCCCCTGTTACGGTTCCCGCGGCGCGTCGCTTGCTGTATGCCAAAGTGTTGACCGGGCTGTTAACCGGGTTGGGTTACGACGTGCGGTGTCATAGTCTGTTTGCTGACGATGAGCAAGCGGTGAAAAATCTCACCGTTAGCATCTGGCTGCGTTATTTGGAACTGTGTGGTGAAAATATCGCTTATCCAGGAGATTGTTTTCAAGGGGACTACATTTTCGATTTCGCCGCGACGGTGCATAGAACCTATAGCAACCTGTGGCATGTAACGGCCAAAGACGTCGTGGAACTACTATCCCAGACAAATTCCTGCGCTGAAATATACGGCCGGATACAGGAGTGGTTGGGAGACGAGGCGCTAGCCACCATACAGCACATCGGGATGCACGGTATCAGACGGGATATTGGCAGTGATTTGCGCGAAATTGATGTAGGGTTTGATTCATGGCCATGGGCCAGTGCTTTGCTGCGTGATGGTTCCCTAACCCAAGTAGTTAATCGCCTCAAAGCGAGTGACCTTGTGTACAGCGACGGCCGTTGCAGTTATATCAATTTACCACCAACAGATGAGGCGACACATCATAAACAGCTTTTAGAAAACGAAACTGGCCCGACCTTTTTCGCGGTTCAGTTAAGTCACTTTGTGTCGGTGTTTGGTAAAGTGTTTGGTAAAAAAGATGTGACTAGTGATTTGAATATCTATATCTATGATATTGGTGAAACGGAGCGCATAAAACTTATCAACCAATGTGTGCAGTCTTTGGGGTGGGCCGTTGCCCCAATCATAGAAAAACCTATATCATCGCCGTACCTATCGGAACTGGGCGAAGTATTGCCGACCTCACCGTTGTCGCCAGATTTCATCTCATTCCGCGAGGCGCGGCAAACCATCGG
>JASFLF010000580.1:0-3454 GCA_050118235.1 Gammaproteobacteria bacterium
CTTAAATGGAACGATTATTCCAAGTTGGAACAATCATTCCAACTTATAAAAACCAACACAAGGAGCTAAAAAAAATGAAAATCAGGCAACGCTTACTCTTGTCCGTAGGGATAGTAGTGATGACATTGAATACGGCCATTGCGCACGACCGCCCATCGTTTGAACCCGAAGCAATATTGGGGAAAGTGGCCGCCGCCATGGGCGGCAAAAAACGCATTCTCGCCGTCGACACACAGCAAATCATCGCCTCCCGTGAACACTGGGAGCCGCAGCAGACTTTTCGACCGGGTGCCAAACCACTTGCCGTGGGAAGCGTTCACTATGTGCTCACCAGAAAGTTTTCGAGCGAACAGTTCCTCACGGAATGGAAAACCGATGCCCGGTATCCTCTTGTCACCCAAAGGCAATACACCGAGATCATTGACCCACCCCACGCCGCAGTCATCGGTGTGGATAGTTTGTTAAACGTTCCTATGGCGCCCATGCTGTCGGACCGTCTTGCCGCCCGTATAAAATACTACGATTTAAGCTCGCCACTGGCGCTAATAAAACGAGCATTAAATAGAGAAGGTGACATTCAAGCCGCAAGCAAAAAAATTAACAAACACTACCGCTATATTGTTCTGACCTTACCGGGACGTGAACAACCGGTGCGTTTGTATATCGATCCGAAGACGTACTTGCCCGTCAAAGCGGTTACCATGGAAAGTGATTCCGTGGAAGGCGACAGCCGTGTGGAATTTACCTATGATACTTGGCTTGATGTCAATGGCGTGAATATTCCGCATAGCGTGGAGCTCAAACTCAATGGAGTGGTTATCGGCAAAGAGACGCGCGATGCGGTCTATATAGATATCGCCGTGGACGATTATGTATTTGACATCGCGCCGGAACTACAACAGCCCATTGATGAAAAACTGTTTGCCTGGGGATTGCGTTCGGCCCATTGGTTTAATCGCTTTATAAGCGCAGGGATTCCATTGGATCTCGACCAGACTGTACCGCAATCCATTGCGCTGGAAGAAATCGCCGACAAAGTATTCCACTTGCGGGCTTTTACACATCACAGCCTGATTGTGGAAATGGCCGATTTTTTGGTGTTGTTTGATCCCGTCCTTTATGAAGAACGCACTCAGGCGGTATTGCCGCTGATAAAAAACAAGTGGCCGGACAAACCCATTAAATATGTGGTGCCGACCCATTTTCACAATGACCACATAGGCGGAATAAGAGGCTATGTAGCCGAGGGCGCGGATTTAATCGTGGGCGAAGACACTAAAGATCATTACCAAGCCGTATTGAAGTCCCCGCACCGTCTTTATCCGGATGCCTTGTCCGCCAACCCACGCAAAGTAAAGATTCGTGAGGTGGACGATAGCGATGACGCAATTATTACCGACGGTACTCGCGTAATTCGGTTGTTAACCATACCCAACCGGCACGCCACCGGTATGTTAGTACCTTACATCGAAGATGCAAAAATGATTTTCGTCAGCGACCTTTTCAATCCCGAATTGTTTCCTGATGTCATTGCGCCGCTGTTTTCCTATTGGAGCCAAGACCTTCTCGGCGCACTGCAATCACGGGATCTAAATATCCAATGGTTAGCCGGCGCCCATGGTGGCGTCACAACTTATGAACGGTTTGTGGAACAAGTATTGGCTTCACAATAGTGCAACGCAATGAGGCTGCCGCCTTGGGCTTGCAGTCTCATTGTTTCACAAACATGTAATCACCACGAAAAGCATGAAGTTCACGAAGAAGGTAGTGTTAAAAAGTGACACAAAAACCAGAAAATCAAATCACTATATCTCGCTCGTTTGTGACAACCTTTTTTGATTTTTCGATCCTTCGCGACCTTCGTGGCCTTCGTGCTCTTCGTAGTGAATAATTACTTGCAGTTTATGCACAGTTTCGACATATTTTCCAAACAATAGTCCCCTGCCACATCCAATCAAATTGCACGTGCAAATCTTGAGCGCTACAGTTATTATTTACCGCCAGTGGTTGATAATTCCACCGCTTTGACCAAATCGGGGCATAAACGATCATCTAACAATAGATTTACTGTGAAACCACTCACTTATTCCAACCAATACCCTTCGTTATCGATTACATATTTTTTTATTTTCTGTGTCGGCTTAGCCTGTATGGCAGTAGCAGGATATTTTCTCATTGAAGGTTTGTCCCAATTCTCAGGCAGTGGCGCCGCGAAAAACATGTTGATCATCGGCGGCGTTTTATTCCAAATCACCGAATCGCTGTGTTTTATTTCCGCATCCGCGCTAACGTATCATTCCCTGCGCTGGCGCTATATTTTGTTTAGCCTGGGAATGGTGTTGTTTTGCTTTTCCATCGGGGTAATGACTTTGGCGCAAAAAACGGCTCTGCAAACCGGCGAAGCCCAAGCTCAAGCCAATGATGAAAAACGTGAACATATCCGCAGTCAAATCGCCAGCTTGCAACAAGTGATAGAGAGTTATCGGCTAAATGCGGAAAAACAGAGCAAATCCATTTATAAAGACAGCCGGGCATTGGGCCAGGACTCCATCAACCGCGCGGCGGAACTGGAAGAACGCAAAATGCAACTCAGTGAAGAATTGTTTGCGCTAAACACCACCAGGCGCCAAACAGCAGCGGATTTTTTTCAGCGTTTGGAAGAAGTCTCGGGTTTGCCGGCAAAATCCACGGAGTTTTATTTTCTTGTAGTACGATCATTGCTATTGGAGCTGTCCGGCATCATTCTGATGTCATTCGGCGCCAATTTGCGCGCTTATAATAAACTGATGGTAAGCGCTGGTACCCAAGCCGATCTGGAAATAAAAAAACCATTGCTGAAAAAAGTATTTTTCTCGCGTAACGCAGAGATTTCAAATACTGCCCAAACACCAATCCCGAAAACTCAACCGGGATTAGTGGCTAAAACAACGACCAATAGCAAACCGACACAAACCAGTTTATTGCTTGAACCGGCACCGGCAATCAGTAATACAACCAAGGTCAGTGCAAGTGATCTGCGAATCGAGAGTGGCCCCTCCATCGAAGAGGAAAATCTGAAACCACCTAATCATCGAGAAAGTCACGGAGCAAGCCATACAACAGCTAACAGCGTCACAGGCCATCAATTGAATTTCCTCGCCACCATGGTCATGGACTTGTACGACCAACGCTTGCTTGTGGAACTTAATCCGGTGGCAATCAAAGACAGTCTGAGCCGTTACTGCAGCCAGAAAGTATCCCATGACACAGCAGGCTTACTGTCCAAGATGATTAACAAACGTCTGGATGAAACCTGTTAAGCCTTATCCCACTCTATAATGACTGGTATAGCAATTTGTTATCCACTGAGCCTAGTGTAGTGTTTCATATAAACCGCACATTTAGACGAGATAGACTTGAGGTGGGTCTTACAGATTCTATCTGGCCCTACGGGAAGCCACTCAAAGCACGATTG
>JASFLF010000581.1:0-3453 GCA_050118235.1 Gammaproteobacteria bacterium
TGCCGCCGCTGATACAAGTGCGAAGCGGGACCGAAAAGCCCGACGACACTTATGTCGCGGTTTCGTATCGAGACTTGTGGTTTTGGGTGGCGGACACCGATTTGTATTCCAAAACCTCGCTCAATTTCCTCATGGTATTGTTTGCCCTAACGGAAAAAGGCGAGGGCGCAAATCAGGCGCCGGTGATTACGGTACCTACGTATTGAGGGGCATTATTCGTGCGCTTTTATTGTGGGAACCTTGATGTCGGTCAAGGCGATGTGTTCCAGTCCATATAATGATAAATAAACGATTTCTCAGTTAATTCTCAGTAAAAAGTCGGGGAGTAAAACGATGATAAAAAACATTTCCAAATCATTAATTGTGCTATGCGTTCTCGCCGTTGTTGTGTCCGGATGTGTGTCGCAAGGCAGCTACGATACCGTGGTACAAGAGCGCGACCAACTGGCGAAAAAAAATAGTAGCCTGGAAAGCGAACTGGCTCTTACCCAACAACAAAAAGATGCGGCAACCAAGGACTTGCAAGCCGCAAAAGAAAGGATAAACGTTACCAACCGGGTGATCATTGATAGTTATGGAAAGATGGTGGATGCCAGAACCAAGGCCATGACTGCGCAGGAACTCTACGACCGATTAGCCAATAAAATGGCGGCTGAACTGAGCTCCAAACAAATTACCATCCAACAAATGCAAAGCGGGGTAAGCGTTAACTTGCCGGAAGCTATCTTGTTTGATTCGGGTTCGGCAGTGGTAAAGCAAACGGGCGAGGCAGTACTTAATAAAGTGGGTAAGGAATTAGTGGACGTTCCTTATCAGACCATCGTTGGCGGTTTTACGGATAACGTACCTATCAGTGCCCGTTTAGCGGATAAATTTCCATCCAATTGGGATTTGGCGGCCGCGCGCGCCACCAGCGTGGTACGAATATTGGAGAGCGCCGGAGTGCCTAAAGCACGAATGGTTGCCGTTTCTCTGGGTGAGAATCAGCCCATCGCGTCTAACGACACTGCTGAGGGACGAGCACAGAATCGGCGTATAGAAATTCGATTGCGTCCCGTCGTAATGGGGCAATAGCATTATTGTAGATATGGGAACTGGCAAGCTGTCCATATTAAAGGGGTCGCTAGCCGTTAAGCTTTGGGCTTGCTTTTGCTACCCGCTGGCGCTATTTGTGGGGTATTTCATTTGGCACGATAATGTACAAGCAGCAGAACTTGAAAAACCCATCCAATACGAAATTACACCGTATTTATGGGCTGCCAGTTTCAGTGGGACAACCGCAGCACAAGGAGAAGAATCTCCGCCTGTTGACTCGGATTACAGTTTTTTCGCCTTGGATAATCTGGATGGCGTGGCATCGGCAACTTTCTCGGCTCGGAGGAAACAGTGGGGATTTCTGTTCGACTACTTGTATGTCGCCTTCGAAGATACGTTTTTTGACGCATCGCGGTTGAAAACAACTACACGGCTGGAAGGCAATGTCATAGAGTTTGCGGGTAGTTATAAACCAGAATCCATGACAGGCTTGGATATCGTCGCCGGTGTTCGCTATCAAGATATTGATGTCGAACTGAGCATATTCGATAAAAATCCTCATGCATCAGTAGACTGGTATGATCCGTTTGTGGGAGTAATCTATGCCCATCCTTTTACTAACAAATTTCATATGGCTCTGCGTGGTGATGTGGGGGGCGGTAAAAGTGATCTGGCGGTCAATGCTGAGGCCATATTTCGATATCAGTTTAACAAGACGGTGTCGGCCAAGTTTGGGTATCGTTACCTTAAGGTGAATTTTACAGAAGCGAATTTTGTTTATGATGTAAGTCTGGATGGTATTTTGCTTGGGTTAGGTATACGTTTTTAATTTACAAAAACGCCGGTGGGGGCGAGGTACTGCACCGCGACGCGAGATGTTTGTTGGGCTGTTAAAGCAAATCGCGCCCCATAGGGACGCTCCTATATTAGCAACGTTGTTGGGCTTGTTTTCAGGTGGTTAGATATGAAAATAAGATTTTCCGTCTTCTTGATATTGTTTCTAACTCTGTACATGTCCGGCGCCTCATCCACCGCGGACGGTCCCGACTATTGGCAAGTCTATGGTGTCGAGAGCGGCGATGTGCTTAACATTCGCAATGAACCCAATTGGCAATCGGAAAAGATTGGGGAAATCCCTCATGATGGCAATTGCATCAAAAACTTCAAATGCGTCGGCGGATTAACCTACGAAGAGTACACAAGCCTCCCTGAGGCCGAAAAGGAAAAAATTCTAAAACAGCGCCCACGCTGGTGTCATATTGAATACCAAGGTATAAAAGGCTGGGTAGCTGGTCGGTTTCTTAGAGAAGGCGCTTGTGAATAGGTGTGCTGCCAACTGGTTTTATTAGATTTGATGGGATTGTTATTGATGCAAATATACACATTATCTGAGTTTTATTAAATTGCGGCATGTTAAAGAAACTACTGCTGGGACTAATATCGCTGATAGCAATGCTAATGGTGATAGCATTTGGTTTCATAGCCTACCTTCAGTTCGCGGATTTAAGTCGCTATAAACCGATAATCTCCCAAAAACTGTCACAATATCTTGGCCGCCCGGTGGTTTTGGGCGGTGATTTCAACATTAAAGTCCTGCCTCCCAGTCTATCGCTGAATGAGGCAAGCATTGTTAATGCGTCATGGGGGGCCACGCCGAATATGCTCAGTGTGCAACGCTTGGAGTTGCAACTGGGATTGCTGCCTCTGCTATCGGGCAAATTATTGATAAACGAATTTGTTTTGGATGATGTGCAAGTGGTTGTGGAACACAACAGGCAAGGTGATAGCAACTGGCAGTTATTTGAACCAAAGGCGGAAAAACCGAAAGCGATACCAAGCCAACAGCCCGATGCTTTGCCTCTGGATTTCGCATCGGACGTCAACATCGATATCAGGAATGTCACGTTGTCTTACCGCCAGTTACCTGAATCGCAACTTAATGAATTCAGTTTGGATACTGCGACCGTCCAGGGTCTCCGAGAGCTTCACGCATTGCAACTTGATATTGCCGGGCAAATCGATAGCCATGATTTTCAAATATCCGGCCAAACAGGTTCGCTGGCCAATCTGCTGTCTGCCGACAAAAATTATCCAATGGATTTACAGGTGTATGCGTTAAACACCAATTGGGAGGTAAAAGGTATTATTCAAAACGCACTCAAATTAGAGCGTGCGCGGTTTCATGTAAAAGCCAACACCAAGGACTTGACTGCCTGGCAGCAATGGCTGGGCGTTAGCATTCAAAATACTCCTGTCAACCTCAATGCCGACATTGACGGAAATATCAGCAATCTCTCGATATCGCACTTGTCGGTGCAAGCAGGCCGTGCGGCAGCAAAGGGCAACATCAATATTGACATGAATGCTGAAAAACCAGTAGTCACGGCGCAGTTGAAAATTAATGATATACATACGGAA
>JASFLF010000582.1:0-3447 GCA_050118235.1 Gammaproteobacteria bacterium
AGTTTCTTTTTTTAAGCCGATAAATACATTGTAGCCGAACAGCAATTGTTGGCCGACTCTGGCTATATCCCGGGGAACACAATTGTTTTCCGTACGCACCCGGGCCCGGCCTACCACTTCCATTCCGGAGTGGCCAAACTCCGCCTCGCGTTGCTGATTTAGACTTTTAACTTTATTTTCCAGCGCCTGGCCTTGCTCCAGAAGGCGCTTGCGTATCAATTCGTATGCACCGCCTTGGGCAACCGCCTGGTTGATTAACGAGTCGTCTTTTTCCACTACCGGATCAGCCACAAATCCTCATCCTCTGTTGATTCTGTAAATTCGCCGCAAAGGCACCAAGA
The DNA here is from genome assembly GCA_050118235.1 of Gammaproteobacteria bacterium. Classification (GTDB taxonomy): domain Bacteria; phylum Pseudomonadota; class Gammaproteobacteria; order SZUA-152; family SZUA-152; genus JAJDNG01. The sequence continues at coordinate 342 of JASFLF010000582.1, forward strand.
ACGCCAAGTTTTTTTAAACTGAACAAAGAACATTTTTTAGCTTTTTTTAGCTTGGAAGCCCTTGGCGTTTTGGCGGCGTTTGGCGGCTTTTATCGAATTTAAAGCCTTGCACTAAACTTCGTCCTTTTTCTTTGATAGGCCTTTGATGGTATTGATCAACTCCGGCACGCTGAACTTTTGGTCGCCGGACCCCATGGCCATCAACTTCATCAATGATGCTTGTAAGGTTTCGCTGCTGCCGATGGCGCCGTCAACCGCCTTGCCGATGGCAATGGATTTGAAGAAGGTTTTGAGGAAATCGCCATCGCCACCCACAATGTCGATGTCGGCTTTTTCCAATGCTTTGGCCAACACTTCGGCTTGTTTTTCCGCAATTTCGGTATTTGCAACTATGGCTTTGAGGTTTTGTTCATGGCTATTATCCAACTCCATGCGGAACTCCTCATGTGCGCGCACTGCCTCACTCATGCTGCTCATAGCGTTGAATTTCTCCGCCAAACCTTCGGCTTCAGCCTTGAGCCGTTGGCGAATGACAGTAGCTTCCGCCTCCCCTTTCTTCTGTATGGCTTGGGCTTCGGCAACTTGTACTTTGACATTCACCATGGCTTGCTCTTCTTCACTCTTGGCGTCGGCTTCTTTTATGCGCACTTCTGCCATGCCGATTTCCTCTTTGCCCAGCGCTTGGGCTTGCATTTTATCCTGCAATACCTTCGCCTCTGCGGCACCTTGTTTTTCCAACGCCAAGGCTTTGGCTTCCATCACCATGGCTTCGGCGAGCCCCGGAGCGGCGCTCTCTTCCTTGACACCTTCGGCCAGACGCTTTTTCGCATCCGCTTGCTTGGCCGCCGCTTCGCGTTCGGCTTCGGCCAGCGTCAAGCGCTCTTTCGCTTTGAAGACGGCAGTGCGTTCATTAGCTTCTGCCGCTTTAATTTCTTTGACCAGTTCCTGTTCGGCCATGCCTTCGGCAATGATGATATCGGCTTTTTTGTTACGCTCGGCTTCAGCCACGGTTCGAAGCTCTTTAATACGCTCTTCTTCTTCGGCCACGGTTTTGTCCACTGCAATGCGTTCGCGGATCACATCGGCGATTTCTTTCTTCTCGATTTCGACGGCCTTTTCTTTGGAGATTTGCTCCAAAGCCACTTCTTTTTCGCGCTGAATGATTTCCAACTGGCGTACGCGGTTGACCTTTTCTTCTTCTATGGCAAGCGCGCGCTCACGATTCTTAGCTGCCACTTCCACTTCGCGTTTTTGGTTCTCTTCCTGAACCATAATATCCTGTTCAGTGGCGATACGGGCTCGTTCGGCCTTGAGGCGCTCCTCTTGCTCGATTTTTTGCTGTTCCGCCGTCTCACGCGCTCTTACCGATGCAACCTCACGGGCCTGCCGCGCCTCGGCATCGGCCTGGATACGTTCCAACTCCAAGATTTTCTCGCGTGTCTCAACGTCTTTTTTCTTGATTTTGGTTTCTTCCTCGCGGCGGTGTTCATTCGTTAAAATATGTTGTTCCGCGGTGAGTTGGGTAATTTTACGAATCCCTTCGGCATCCAGAATATTGTTGGTATCCAACTGCTCCACAGGCGTTTGCTCGAGATAATCGATGGCCGCGTCTTCGAGCACATAACCGTTCAAATCATCGCCGATGACCCGAATAATGTCGTCCCGGAATTTGTCCCGCTCGGCGTACAAATCCACAAAGTCCATTTGCTTACCGACGGTTTTCAAGGCCTCACTGAACTTGGCGTTGAACAATTCCTCCAATGTGGCATGGTCGGAAGCCCGAACGCAACCTATGGCCTGGGCGACACGCAACACATCTTCTTTGGTCTTGTTGACGCGCACGAAAAACGCCACTTTGATGTCGGCGCGAATGTTGTCTTTACAAATTAATCCTTCCGAACCCTGGCGGTCTATCTCTATGGTTTTAAGAGATATGTTCATAAATTCCTTTTTATGAATAATGGGCACGACTAAACGGCCGGTAAAAGTGACATCGGGTGTCTCCTTCAAGGTATTCACTATCATGGCATAGCCTTGTTCCACCTTGACGTAGAACTGCATCACAATGACCGCCAGTCCTACCAAAACCGCAAAAACCGCCAACACAGCCATGCCGATTGCAATCAAATCACCGTTCATCATGAATAACTCCTTCAGCTCATTAATACTCATTGTTACTTGTTTCCGTAATTGCTCTTAAAAATTTATTCCAAACAATCTTCTTCAGGTACTACTTCATAAGTGCCCTTTTCTTTATCATAAGAGACCACCTTTGCCTTATCGCCTTTTTTTAAGGAGTTAGGTGTATTGGCACGTACCGATACAATGATGCCTGCTTCACCATCATCGATTAGCCCTTGCCCGAATTTATCGGTTACCTCCAGCGTGGTGATTTTACAAGTAGCGCCGATAAAGTGGCTCTTGGATTTGGCGCTATGTACTATAAACAATCCTTTCAACGGTTTGATCACTTGAGCGGTAACGGGAATGGCAACGACAAAACAACCCACCAACAAGCCCGCACCGATAAATTCACGGAACATATCCCACGGCACCAGTACAAGGAGATAAGCGCTGGCGAAATAAGAAAACAGCCAGGATAAAACGACGAGCACGGACAGAATCACCGTCACCGGCGGGCCGCTGAGACCGAGCGTAGAGAGCAGCCCGGTAAGCCCACCCACGCCGGAGGCATCGGCATCGACGTCGACATCCAGATCCAACATATCGATGTCCACAGCCCCAAGGATGGCCAACAACCAATACAGAAAAATCACTCCGAGCAGCACGGTAAAAACAACGGTGGGAAAACTGCTTACAATATTCAAAAAATCTGCCACTGAGTGAACCCTCTACGCTCTCATCTATGTTATGGATTATTTCCCGTATGTACTATCCACTGCGAGAAACTACCAGTTGCAAGTGAGTATCCCCTGAACCATCCCGAGCCAAAGCACATCATCAAGACATAATATGTCAATGAGTTTATCCTCGAAGGACATAATATGTCAAAACTTTTCAACCGAGCCCACCACAGCACCCGCTAAAACGAATTAGCAGCGCTATGCAATATTTGGGCACGCCGTCCATACTCTCCGGAACGCTC
>JASFLF010000583.1:0-3444 GCA_050118235.1 Gammaproteobacteria bacterium
AAGCTAATCTTAATCGAATAATGCGCCACATCAACGGTGTATATACGCAACGTTATAACCGGCTTAAAAACGCAAAAAGGGGTCGGGATCATTGTATCATCTTCAAAAATAAGATAGATTACCAACATGCCTAGACCGCTACGCATAGAATACGAAGGTGCTTACTATCATGTGATGAATAGAGGGCGAGGGCGCCGGCTTATCTTTCACGATAAAAGGTACTATGAAGCATTTCTCGATACGCTTGCCGAAGCGCGTCAGCGATTTTCGGCGATTTTTCATGCGTATTGCTTGATGGGAAATCATTACCATTTATTGATCGAAACTCCAGAAGCTAATCTTAATCGAATAATGCGCCACATCAACGGTGTATATACGCAACGTTATAACCGGCTTAAAAAAACGGATGGTCCTTTGTTCCGGGGGCGATATAAAGCGATTTTGGTGGATTCAGATGCCTATCTCTTGTCACTCAGCCGTTACATACACCGTAATCCCATCGAGACTCAGAAACCCCTCGTCAAACAATTGGCGCAATACCCTTGGTCCAGTTATCCTGCTTATATCGGGCAAGAGACACCGCCACCATGGTTGGAGCAAATGCAAATTTTTCAATTACTAGGTAAACGAAATCGGTTTCAGGCCTACAAGAGTTACGTCGATCTAGGCATTGATGAAGAATTAACCACTTTTTACGGTAAGAAAAACATTGCTGCTGTATTAGGAGACAAAGTGTTTCGAACTCAAGCCTATAAGAAGAACAGGGCAGATGTTCCCCAGCAACACAAAAAGCGTATATTGCAGCGCCCAACTTCTAAAGATGTCATAGCAACAGTGGCCAAAGTGTATCAAGTCTCAGAAAATTCGATTGTCCAACCACAGCAAGGTCGGCAACATCGAAACCTGCCTCGAAAAGTCGCAATGTATATTTGCCAGCATGCATGTGATATGTCATTACGGGCCATTGCAGCGGTGTTTGGGATAACTCATGTTGGAAGTGTGAGTAACGCGTTGAGTGAAGTGAAACGATTGCTCGCTGATGATGATGCTACACAGCGTGGAGTTGAAAAGATTTTGAGTATTATACAAAAAACGGGCTTGAGTATTTGAGTTATTAGATTGGTTTCGTTAAGCTGTGCGGGTCAACGGGGAATGGGTCGGACCAACAGGTATTCCCACTAGCGTTTTGTTCACACACGTGCACTTCGCTTGCGTAGTACGCCACCTCTCTCCTTCAATGAGATGAATGAGCGACCCGGGCGTGAGTCGCTCAAGCAAATTGATTTTAATATTTCCATGGTTTGAAAATCACAGCATCTTCAAACAACTCCTGTGGGTCGATTGTTTCATTTGGTTTGTTCAATATGCCTTTATTTTTATATTGTGGAATTTCATCCAAACAGTAGGCCGCAAGTTCACTGCAAATCCACCGATCGTCACTATTGAGCAATTTGCTCACGATTTTATCGGGAATCCCATTGAAAATGGTATTTATAAGTTTCCCGATATGGCTGCCCTGCGCAGCCTGCGCACCGATTAATTTCGTGTCATATCGGGTACCAACCTCTTCCCTGGCAAGCGCAACGATTCTATCCGCGATCTCTTTAGTAAGGTCAACGGGCTTCTTGAAGAATATTTGGCAAGTGGGCTCTTTAAAATAGTGCGTCAAATCCGACTGCACTACACCTTTGGTAAAAGTAGCTTCCACGCATTCGTTTTCACCTGTTACCACCAAAGCATGTGAAACTTTAATATCGCTCATTCTGGTCCAGCGGGTAAAATAGGCGATACCATCGCAAACAAAATTATGTTTGTAATAGGTAAATCCAATATATCCCGCACCGTAATTGACATTATATTCAGGTTGGATTGACTTCAATTCAATAGGGTTTGATTTAGGGGTAATGTCCATTTCCAATCCTCCAATGTTTGATAATCCGAAAAATGCAAAAAGGAATGTTAAGGCAGGATGTTCAATCAGAATGTCAGTAATTTTATAGCAAGATAATCTGCTTTATGCATTGAGCTGAATCATGTAACCGGAATTCATCCTTGAAGTTGGGGAGATCGTTGCCATGTCGCGGCCGTGCAAAGAAATGATCACATAATAATCCGCATGGTATACATTGATCTTGTTAGTGCCGGCGTGGAGAGTCACCCGAAGGACTGGGCGCAAGGGAGATATGTAGTAATCCGAAGTACGCCGGAACCATTTCACCTCAATCGGGATGATGCGCGTCAATGAATTTACTGCTATTTCAAGTTAGTATTTTTAAGTGAAATGATACTTAGGTCAACATGATTATTTTTAGTTGACAAAGGAGGTATGGAATCATGCTAACTTACCGCCCCGGTTTTCCTCTTTGGTTTTTCATTATCGTTTTGCCTTAGGGATAAGGGGTCAGGATTCTTGTATAACATACAGAAAGCCGCTATTATTGCCAAATGCCACGCACAGAACGACTAGAATACCCGGACGCGTTTTATCATGTTATGAATCGCGGGAGAGGGCGCCAGACGATATTCCACGATCGGAAGTATTATGAAGCTTTCCTCGAAACCATGCAGGAAGCACATGAACGATTTGAGGCTGTTTACCATGCTTATTGTCTGATGGGAAATCACTACCATCTGTTGCTGCAAACGCCTAGAGCAAATCTAAGTCGGATTATGCGCCATATTAATGGGGTATATACCCAAAGGTACAATCGACTTCGAAAATCGGACGGTCCATTGTTTCGAGGCCGATTCAAGGCGATCGTCGTCGATGCAGACGCTTACTTGTTACAACTTAGCCGGTATATTCATCGCAATCCCATAGAATTAAAAACTCCATTGGTGAAACGTCTAGAACTCTACCAATGGTCAAGCTATCGTTCTTATGTTGGTAAGGCGAATAAAGGTGTAGCGCTTAAAAAAGATCTTATTTACGAAATGGTGAAAGCGCGCAACCCGACTGCAGCCTATCGCCAGTACGTTGAACGGAGTGTGGACGAGGAAATACAGCAATTCTATGGTAAGAAGGTTTTACCCAGTGTGCTTGGTGATAAATCATTTATAAAGCAGGTTTGGCGAAAGATAAATGAGCAAAAACACAAGGTAAAGGCTACTACACTGCAGAAAATACCAATTGATGAAATTGTAGAAGCGGTTTGCCATATAAGTGGAAAAAGCAAGGCAGAAATTGTGAAGCGTCAATCTGGCCGGCAACAGCGCAACATACCGCGAAAAATGGCCATGTATCTCGGTCAACATATCGGTGACGCAAAATTAGAGCAGCTAAAAGAATACTTTGGAGTAAATCATGTAGGATCGGTCAGTCACGCCATCCAGGAAATGAAATTGCTTCTTGAGGAGGATAAAAAGGTCAAAAGGCTTCATCAACAAATTATTGATGATATGAATATCATACAAGAAACCTGACCCTTTTATCTCTCACTTTTA
>JASFLF010000584.1:0-3440 GCA_050118235.1 Gammaproteobacteria bacterium
GCCGTCTCAAGTGTGAAAAATTCACATTCGTACGCCCCCCGTCTTTTTGGTTGAGGGAGTTTCCTCCTGTTTCCCGCTTACTAGATTAAATAACCCATAAATCCAAATAGGAGGATAACTCATGAAAAAATTGTCTATCTATACCGGCTTATTGTGGCTGGTTTTATCAATGAGCGGCTGCGGAGGAGGCGGAGGTGGTGACAGCAACGGCGGTGAAACTGGCAGTGGCCCCGATACTCAGCCACCCACTGCCAATATCAGCCCCGGAGCAAGCCAATCCTACAGTAAGCCCCAGTTAGTTACGCTGGGCTGCTCGGATGACAGTGATCAGTGCACTGTTTATTACACGCTCGATGGCACCGACCCTGTCGGCAACGGCAAACTGTATAGCGGGCCGTTCACCCTGGTGCAAGATACCACGGTGCGTTTTTATGCGGTGGACGATGCCGGCAATCGAAGCGAGGTACAGTCATCCAGCTATCAAATCGCCGATGCCTGCACCGACGACACGGATAATGACGGCTTGACCGACTGTGATGAAATCACCAATGGCACCAATCCCAAAGTAGCCGACACTGACGGTGACGGTTTTCTGGACAAAGAGGAAGTGGACAACTGGGACCGGGACGGGGGCAACCATTTGCGCTTTAATCCCTTGGTGGCCGATGTGCCGCGCCTGCGCGTCAAAATGCTGAGTGCGCCCGTTATTCAACTGTTTGCCACTACCACCACCGGGCAACAAATCACCGAGGGCATGACCGAGTCCGAGGCTAACGAAGTCCAGGTGACCACCTCTCGGGGGCGCAGCAATACCCATCTGGTGGAGGAACAACACGCGGTGAACGTCAATGCCAAGGTGCAAAAACGCGGCCCCATTACCGCCGGGTCGGTGTCGGCCAGTTACGACTATGAACACACCGACACAACCACCGATACGTCTTATTGGAATCAAAGCACCGTGGAAACGAACCGCCAGGACAGCAGCCGCTATTACGAGGAAATCAATTCCCAGGAAGTGGAGACCACCGGCGGTGAAATCAAAGTGCAAGTGGGCTTTATCAACGACGGCGATGTGAGCTACACAATCAATAACGTGGAATTCACCGCGTTTATTGAAGATCCCAACGATGCCTTCAAGCGCACTCCGGTGGGCACTTTGCGGCATGGCGGCGACCTCAATCAATTTTTGTCTCCGCTGGGGCGCAATGCCGATCCGAATACTCTGGAGCCGGATCCGTTCATATTCACTTACGTTGCCAACGGTAATCCGGATGAAATCAGCCGCGTGCTGGAAAACTCCAACAAACTAATTTTAAAGCCCACAAACTTCTCCTTAACCGGGCAACGCACCGATGTGGACTTGCGCCTGGCCGAACAAAACATCCGCGCGCGAACCGCGGAGGTGATAATCGACTACGGCGACGCGCTGGGTGTTGAAACCGAGCGTTATCGCGTGGCCATAGACAACGGCCAGGGGCTGCAAATGGCGGTGTCCACTGTGATGCAAGACATCCTGAACCTGGATTACAACACCGGCAGCGGCGATTTTCCCCGCGAAGCCAATGCAGCGGCGACGCCAACCTTTAGCGGTCTGACAGCCGTGAGAGGATTGGAGATGAATCCGCAGACCCATCGTTATTGGCTGGTGGCGCATACTTTCACCCCCAATGGTCAACCGCAAGGCTCACAACAAACTCGATTATATGACTTGTTGAATGAAGACTACGACTTCAATCAAATCAGTTTGCGCAAAGGCGATGTGTTGCATTTGGTGTATATCACCGACACAGACTTGGACGGTTTGAGCGACCGCCTGGAGTTAGTCAACGGCACGGACATTAACAACCCCGATACCGACAACGACGGCCTGGATGACGCGCTGGAAACCATCGGTTGGTTTACCAATTTCGCTCAAGCGCCTTGTGATGTGGGAACCAACCTGGTGTTAGTGCATAGTGATCCGCTGAATCCCGATACCGACAATGACGGCAGCAACGACCAAATAGAGTTTGACGCCTGCAGCAATCCTTTCGGGGAACTCGCCGTATCACTGGGCGCGGACGGCCTGTTCAGCGCCCGCGACAATATCACTTTGTCGGCACAACCCAAGAACGTGGTGGACCAATCAACGCTGACTTATAGCTGGGAACAAGTGGCGGGGGAACCCGTGGGCCCGTTGTCCAATTCACGCACCATCAGCTTTATTGCGCCTGATCAAGTTACTAGTGTGCGCTTGCGGGTGACAGTCACTGATACTGAATTGGCACAATCCACCGCCAGTGATGATGTCAACCTGGTGGTCGTAGCAGACGATACCAAGGCGGTATTCGTTGACGGCGATAACGGTCACGATTTCAACAACACAGGGCTGACTCCCTGGTCACCGTTAAAAACCCTGACCAAGGCCGTTGAATATTCCACCGCAACGGGTTCGGATATCTATTTGCGCAATGCCACTGCGCCCTACAGTATGAGTGCTACAGTGACTCTGCCGCCGGGCATCAGTCTTTATGGTGGATTTGTGGATCAATGGTTGCGCCAGGCCGCGGACAAACCCACGCCCATCGTGGTGGACAGTGCCCGTGCTATGGTATTGCCCAGCATCGCCGGACAAACGTCATGGGTGAGCGGCGTCGCCTTGGGCTTTGATAAAACCAATGAGCAGCCTTTGCCCGGTAACGAGCACGCCTATGCCTTGCGCATTATCGGCGATGGCGCCGCGGTAATCGACCGCTCCACATTGGAAGCACGCCCAGCGCAACGCGCCAGCGCCGCTACACAAGCCGGATCCAGTTACGGTGTCATCGCGGAAAACCTCGCACGCCTGGACATCGTTAACAGTCATATCCTCTCCGGCATAGGCGGCAACGGCATGGGTGGGGCCGCCGGCAACAACGGCACGGCCGGTGCTGGCTACGGCGGCGGCAATGGCGGCTCAGGTTCATCCGGTGTTTGTTCCGGGGGTTCCGGCGGTAGCAAAGGCGGAGGCGGTAGTTTAGGCGGTGGTGGTGGCGGCGGCGGTACCGCTACTTACGAGTTTCCCATCAACTGCAACTGGACAAGCGGCGGAACCGGTGGCACCGGCGGAGCCGGCGGCGATGGTGGTGACGGCCAAGCCGCTAGTGTTTCGTATGGTTTTGCCAGCACCAGCGAAGGCGTATTCTACGCGACCGCCAACGGTACTGCCGGTGGCAATGGCGCCAGTGGCGGCGGCGGCGGTGGCGGGGGCGGCGGCCCCGGCTTGGATATCGGTCAAGGCGGCGGTAACGGCGGTAAAGGCGGTGCCGGTGGAAGTGGCGCTACCGGAGGCGGTTTGGGCTACGGCGCCGGTGGTTCCTTTGCGGTACTGGTCAACAACGTGCAATTTGTTGCAATTGAAGACAGCACCTTGCAAAGCGCTAACGGCGGTATCGGTGGCGCCGGTGGTGACGGCGGAACCG
>JASFLF010000585.1:0-3432 GCA_050118235.1 Gammaproteobacteria bacterium
CGTCACTTATACAAATAGAGATAGTTTCTCACGCAAATTGTTGCGCTGTAAATCGTAGTTATAATCTTTACTCTATTCGCAAAACCAAAAAATCCAAAATATTTTAGAATTGCTGTTGGCTCAATATTCGGTATCGCCTATTTCTGCTTATGGATGTTCATAAGATACTACGCTCAAATTTTCGAATAGAGTGACACATATACAAACACTGCTTTTGTCGCCCTAGGCGCATTTGCCGCGCTATTTTGTTCCCTTCCTTTTATAAAGCGAATCAGTCAATTTGGCTCGCTGATTCTATTGGCTGCGTTTCTGGTCAGTTTTTTCATAACGTTTTCTTTTGAACACGAGATTAAATTTTACATAGCCGATATGGCAGGCTACTTCGATGGTAAAAACCCGATTGTAAAAAGAATTAACAGTTATCAATCACAAAGATTTGAATTCAAACAAGGAGGATACGCGGTATAGAAACCGCAAGAGTAGTCACAGAATCAACTTAAAACTAGCAAGACGCCATATTTTTCCTTGCGTAGGAATGAAAAAACACTGGCAGAATTCAGACCAAAATGTTTACACCAGATTAAATTGGCTTTGCCGGAAGTTATACTAAATCTGACAAAAGAGGCTGGTACAGAGGATCAAATTAAACACGAAAAACAATGTTTCCATTGGGAGGAGAACTATGCAGCTTGTCTTATTAAAAGCAATGGAGCAGGGGACAGCCAGTTTACTTCACGATGGCGATGGTTTGCAGTAAACGCAAAATTACAACATGGAATAGAGCTGGACTTCGTAGTTTATGGGGTGAGTCTTGCGATATTCAAAGATATAGAGAATATAATCAACTCAGTGGAAACGATTAAGTTACCAGAACCGAGACCGGTTTGTTTCACACCCGCCGAATGGATGTAATACTTAAAAAAAGGAATAATTACAGCCGACATCGCTTATTCACCGGTTGAAGAGGCAAGCTCCTCCATGGGTTTGCATGACCAGGATTTGCCTAAAACATCTTCAGCGCCATCTTTGAATAGTTCATACCGCTGACTTGGTTCAGCCGCTACAATGGCCTCCCAGGAAACTCTTGCAGCGCTTGAGCTGTCCAGAGCTTTGTTTACCTTTTCTGTAACGAAAGCACCTCTTTGCTGTGCGGACAACTTGTCTAAGTCGGATTTATTCTGTAATTCTTTGAAGATACTGCAAACCACATCGAATTCATTGTTTGTAGCATGCACAGGGATTGAAATGCATACTAAAAAGAATGCAACGAGTTTCTTAAACATTTAGTGATTCTTGTCAACTTAAAGAAAAAGCTATCGAATAACAGGGACATTTTGGCCCCTAAAACGAGCATTTAACGCCAAAAAACGGCTATTTTGGGCATGCAATCATCGAGAGTTTAATAGCTTAGTCTGGACCCGGATTTCTTAGATAGATCTGGGCATTAGTCAATATAAGGCAATGCTATCGTCGAGGATGGCATTGCCTTTATTTAATATTACTTTTTTAAATTACCAGAATAGAAGTCCTGCATAACCTTGCAATCCCATGGTTGATTGGTTTCCTTTTCGGCAATTTTCTTAAACAAAGAATATGCGTCTTTGGGATCCGCAGACACAATGTTCTTATAATGGACATAAACGTTGGGTAACTCTTTTTCAACGCGTTCACTTACTTGCATACCCACCATGGCAGGTTCACTATTGGCATTGACCGCTTCTTCATAGATTGTGCAGAGCTTAGCGTAGTCAGACGCTTTGTTTTCGCCAGCTGGTTGATTGCAAGCGAAACAAATAAATGTAAGACAAAGTATGAGTGATGCGCGCATGAACGGCACAAAATGGTACATGAACTTTATCCTTTTGTTATCATAAATAGCGACCACCCGAAAAATGAATGTGATCTACAGATTTTATTATCCCTCCAGGGATAACTCTTCTCGCTCTTCGTGAATTAACCAGCCCTTGGCGTAAGATTGGCCGCGATACGGATCAACTAAAAAATAAGCGTTAACATGCACCGCGTTCAGCGAACCACCATCACGAACTTTACCGATTTCTTCTACTTGCCAAATTTCATCGCCCGAACGTGCCAGTACACGCTGGCTGGTTTGGGCTAAACTCAAGCCGGTTGTGGCCGCAGTAAACAGTAATCCGGCCCCAAAAGATGCAATACCTGCGGCAGTACCCAGCAGTGCTGTTAGTATGGGATAACTTTCACCGCCGAGTAAAGCCGTATTAAGCGAATAAGTAAAATTATTTTCCTGGCCCGCAGCTAATGTCATAACCTTACGTACCGCCTGCCGGTTTTTCGGTTCCGCAAGCGATGCCGCACCATACCTTGGTTTGTATTTCCAGTTCATGTTAGCCACTTGAGTGGAAGTAATTAATTGAATTGGATTTAGGCCGGAATAGCTAAGGTGACCATGAAAGCCGTGAATTATGGACGTTTTTAATGTCTTTCCAGAACTGGGTTGTAAATCAGCCAATTGACTAAGAATATCTGATGCCATCGCACTTTTCCTTTTGTTTATATAATCAAACTCATTCAATTTAGCAATTCGATACACTCTATACTCACGTAAATATACCCATGTAGAAGGGTATTATTAAGCAAAAACTTTGTGAAATATTCACACTTTCCATCTAGCCAAGAATGCGATTCTGCTCACAATTTAATCAATACTCACCTACCACCAACCACCTCGCCCCCATAACCTCGTCCCTAGCACCTTTTACCTAGCCCCTCGTACCTTCGCTCTACCCACCTTGCAAACCCACAAAAACTCCCACAAAATGAACTAGTTTTACGATTTATTTAAACTAAAATTGATGTAAGCAATAACGCATAAATTTACAATGGCCTCTAGGGATTTTCCCTACCTTGGCCTATTGATAATAACTAGAATTTCCCTGCAGCCACGCACTAGTACAATAGAACGCGCGCCTCCTTTACTCAGTGGAGCAGGGAGTTTGATTTACTGCTGTATACAAAAAAACAATGTCAAAACAAAAACTAACCCTAGCAAAACTAGAAAACCTACTCTTCACCGCCTGCGACATCCTGCGCGGCAAGATGGATGCTTCCGAATACAAGGAATTCATCTTCGGCATGTTGTTTCTCAAGCGCTTGAGCGATCAATTCGAACAAGACCAGGAAAAACTCCGCAAGAAATACGAAAAAGACGGCATGAAGCCGGCCCTCATCGAAAAGCAACTCATCAATCCGGACAAATACAACTTCTTTGTGCCGGAAAAAGCGCAATGGAAAAAGCTCAAGCACTTAAAAACCAACGTCGGCTCCGGCCTCAACAAAGCCCTGGCCGCCATCGAAGAGGCCAACCCCGACACCCTCACCGATGTACTCAAGAACATCAACTTCAACCGCAAGATCGGCAGCCGCACCTTAAGCGATGAAGTGCTCGTCGAATTC
>JASFLF010000586.1:0-3429 GCA_050118235.1 Gammaproteobacteria bacterium
CCAGGCTGAAATTGTTGCGGGCATGGTCAATCACAACGGCATGCTAAACCAGGCAGAGCTTAAAATGATCAATGAATGGATAGAGGTTGGGAGAAGGCAGTACTGGGGCGACCCATCGGATCAGCGTGATATGCCGGCGGCCATCCCTGTTGACTATGAGTAACACATTAGTAACACATTAATCGGCACAATAAGAATGAATCGGGTGGACGGGCTGGTTGATTCTACGCACAAGCAGAGGGAGGCGGCCTGCAGTTTATAACAGACCTCGACACTTGAAGGCTTATTAAACGCGGGTCACGTGCACATTGCACGAATCTTGAATGGAAGTGGTTAACCAAAAAGGGATTTTTCATTTAATTCCCACTGCTTGCTTGCCGCTATATACCAAATAGTAGGTATTCGACCAAAGGTTTAACGCCTTGAGTGGCTTTTTATTGCTAATTGAAAAATTGATACACAAATCGAAGGGATTATCGATGTCTCAGGGGTGTCGATGGTTTGCCGTGGTGGCATTGATTTGTTTGCTTCCTGTCCATCAAGGCCATGCAAAGCAATATCCCCGGGTAGTCATTGCTGACCCTTTTATTGAATTGCATACCGGTCCTGGCAAAGGCTATCCCATATTTCACGTGGTGGAGCGCAATGAATGGGTGGAAGTCATGAAGCGCAGAACCGACTGGTTCAAGGTGCAGGATCGGGAAGGCTATGTTGGATGGGTATTGATTGACCAAATGGAGAAAACGTTGTCGGCGCCCGGGATACAAACTCAGTTTAAGAAAATCGCCAAGCAGCATTTCGGCCAGCGTTCTTTTGAAGGAGGGCTGCAATTTGGTGATTTTGAGGGGTCGGCGTTAATGAGCGCATACGTTGGCTACAACTTCAATTCCAATTTTTCAGTAGAAATTGAAGGCGGCCAGGCTAGCGGCAAAAATTCCAATACCGATTTGGTCCGCGTGAGTGTGCTCTCGACACCGTTCCCCAATTGGAGACTGTCGCCTTTTTTTACCTTGGGCGGCGGGAATTTAAAAACCGAGCCTAAGAAATCCTTCGTGTTCGCCGAAGGTACGAATGTTAGTTTTACCAACGTTGGCTTGGGCCTTCGTTATTATCTCTCGCGCCGGCTGTTCTTGCGTGCGGATATCAAGCAAAACGTGGTATTTATCGATGACGACAATAGTGGGGAATTCCTTGAATGGAAGTTAGGATTTTCGTTTTTCTACTAAGACTTGCAACCGCTCTGAGAAAGTGGTCATGTTGCGCCGCGTTATGTGCTGCGCTTAGTCTGACGGCCACAACGGCTATCGCTGCAGAGGATGAGGCGGTCGGTAAAAAATCGTTGGGGGATAAAGACAGCGAAGCCCCTTTGGAAGATGAACAATTGCTGACCCCCAAAGTGAAACGCAACAAAATCAAAGTGGGCAAGATCGACACCGAAAATTTTGAACTGGGCCCCTTTGGCGGTTTATACAGTATCGAAGATTTTGGGTCTAGTCTGGTGGTGGGCGCGCGGTTCGCATGGCATTTGTCGGAAAGTTTCTTTGTGGAAGCTAATTACGGCCAAACCAAAGGGGGGCACACGTCCGCTGAGACCTTATTAAACAGGGAATTCTTTACTGAAAAAGATCGCGAATTGACCTATTACAACGCGACGTTCGGCTATAACGTTTTGCCGGGCGAGGCCTTTATTGGCAGTAACTGGGCGTTCGTCAATGCCTTGTATTTGGTCGCCGGTGCCGGCAATACCACTTTCGGTGGTGAAGACCGCTTTACGGTTGTGGGAGGTTTCGGCTATCGGCTGTTAGTTACTGATTGGTTGGCGGCGCATCTTGATTTCAAGGATCATGTATTTCAGACCGATTTTTTTGGGGAAGAGAAAACCACTCACAACATGGAGATCCATGGGGGATTCACCATCTTTTTCTAGTTGGTGTTGGGTATATGTCAGGAGCGAGGGATTCAAATTGAAAAACGTAAGACTAATGAATACCGCCAGTTTGATGCTGTTGATATCAATATTTGCGTCCAGCGTATTTGCGGCTACGGCGTTGAAAGAACCGGAGGAAGCCCCGGATTTTACCTTAAAAAGCCTAAAAGGCTCTAACTTGAAACTCAGTGAATTCCGCGGTGATGTGGTGATGATTAACTTCTGGGCGACCTGGTGCGGACCTTGTCGGCAGGAAATGCCGATTCTTAATGATTTGTACCTTAAATACCGCGACATGGGCTTCACCCTGTTGGGGGTGAATGTAGAAAAAAATACCACCAAAGCGGCGAATATGATTCGTGATTTGAAAGTGGTATTTCCCGTGCTATTCGATACGGAAAATTCGGTGAGCAAACTTTACAAAGTGGAAGCGATGCCAAGCACCGTGCTGGTCGATCGCGATGGCAAATTGCGCTATGTGCACCGCGGCTATGTGCCGGGCACCGAAGATGAGTATGTACGGCAGGTTCGTGAACTAATGGCGGAGTAACACTATGCGACAAAAAATCATGCGAATAAAAACACTGCTTATTTTGTTAATCATAGCATTGAGCTCGGCTGGCTGCGGCATCAAGCCGTGGGTAAAACCGTACGAAAGGGCCAATCTGGCAGATCCCATTATGAGTTTCTCTCCCGATCCGGTATCCAGCGCGTATTACGCCCACGTGTATGAAGCGCGGGAAGGCGCGCGCGGCGCCGAAGGCGGGGGCGGAGGCGGTTGCGGTTGTAACTAATGCGGTTGTGACTAAAACGGAAACTATAAGTGGCGCGCAAATTAAACCAATTTATTAAAAATCTACGATGGTCTTCATTGTGGATTATCATCGCAACGGCGTTAATTATCAGTTTGCCGCTTACCGCCGCGATTTTGCCGGAAGACCGGGCCGACGCGTTATTCCATTCCTATGACGGCGGTGGCGCACAAATCAACGGTCCATCACTCATGGCGAGAAAACAAATTGGCCAACACTTTTCTTTTTGGACCAATTATTATGTTGACTCCATTACCAGCGCTACCATCGACGTGGAAACCTTTGCAAGCCCCTACACCGAGGAACGCACCCAGTACACATTCGCCGGCGATTATCTCAATCAAAACACCACAATGTCTTTTTCCTTTACCAATAGTGAAGAAAGCGATTATTCTGCGGATACCTACAGTTTTGGTATCAGTCATAATATGTTCGGCGACTTGACAACGGTTTCCCTGGGATTTACCAGGGGCGATGACAATGTGCGAAGAAATTCATATTGTGGTAAAACAGCTCTCTATGCAGACCCGTGCAGTAGCACTCCTGCTGGCTCTACTGATCATTGGCGCTATCGTTTGGATTTGTCACAGATAATTACCAAAAATATGATAGTGAACTTAGGCTATGAAGCGATTACCGACGAAGGTTACTTAAACAATCCCTACCGTTCAGTTGCCATTGCCAATCCCG
>JASFLF010000587.1:0-3429 GCA_050118235.1 Gammaproteobacteria bacterium
TATTCCGTCGAAGGGTGTCTTGTAGCGTTCTTGTAGCGTTGTTGTTGTTGAAAAATTCGCAAATTTCGCAAGAGGGATCGAACATGGATAGAAAAATAATACTCGCAGGACCTAATTTGTGTTGCAATTACAGTCTCAAAGCACATCTCGAACAAAATAATTATTCCATACTCAGCACCAATTACGAAAATCAGCTAATCAACGCAGTGTTGAAATTCAGCGCTTTCGCCGTAGTGATGGAGCATTCTGCGGATCTATCATGGGACAGTTTACAAATAGCTGAACATCTTAAAAAACTTTGTCCCACGCTGTCCATAATCCTGGTCGTTGAGAATAGCAGCGAAGACTTGGCTATAAAAGCGCTCAGGCTAGGTGTTGCGGACTATTATAAATTACCGCTTGAGAACCACGCACTGGTAAACAGACTTGCCGGCTTACATAAGGCCGATGAAGCACAGAAAAAAAGCCACACGGCAAAGAAATGCACGACTTCGATAAGTTCGTTTATTGGCCAAAGTCCAAAAATTCATGAAGTTAAATGCGCGATTGAGAAATATTCGCTCACAAATAGCAATGTTCTCATTACCGGCGAGACAGGAACCGGTAAAGAATTGGTGGCACGTCTAATCCATAACCTGGGTAGTAGATCCACTCAACCTTTGGTGTGTATCAATTGTGCGGCGATTCCGGATACCTTGTTGGAAAGCGAGCTGTTTGGTTATGAAAAAGGCGCATTTACCGGGGCGCAACAGAACAAAGAAGGTAAATTGATGCATGCCAACTCGGGAACGCTCTTTTTGGATGAGATAGGCGATATGAGCAGTCTTGCACAAGCCAAAATACTACGTGCCGTAGAAACAAAAGTCATTCAGCGTCTCGGCGGTAAACATACCATGCCGGTTGACATAAGGATTGTAGCCGCGACCAATCAAGAATTAGAACAGCTGGTCAACGAAAAGCAATTCCGAAAAGACCTGTTTTTCCGTCTCAATGTGGCCAGGATTCACCTTTTACCGCTAAGAGAAAGGAAGGAGGATATTGGCGCTTTATGTGAACACTTTATAAAAGAGCTAAATGCCGAGTTCAGCTTGGCGGTGAATGGTTTGTCAGAAGAAGTTTTAGATTATTTTGTTCATTATGACTGGCCGGGAAATGTTAGAGAATTACGCAACATAATGGAAGTGGCGTTTATAAACCATCCCGATCATGTCATCGAAATGGACAATCTGCCCGAGTTTTTCCGGGCTAGGATGTCGGACAAATCGAAGAACCCGGTGTCCAGCCAGGATAAAGAACGAGACACAGTGCTTGCGGCGTTATTATCCACCAATTGGAATAAGAGCAAAGCAGCCGAAAAACTCAACTGGTCGCGAATGACGCTATATCGAAAGATGCATAAATACCAAATCAACAGTAGTACGGAGTCTGGTTCTCAAACTACTACAACGGTGTAACAGCGTAACATGCTTATATGTAACATAGTTAACCCATGTTAAAAAATGCGTTGTGATGCTATAGACACGCAATATCTGTGATAACTCACTGAATATCATGGCAAGTGTAACCACGGTTGCAGCGCTCCGTTGTTAAGCTTCCGTTAAAATTCATGGGGGTTGAGAAATGTGTAACATGTTTTTGTTACATAAGTTGATCGAGTACCCTGCTCAGAAATTTGGGCGGATACAAATAATTCAGATTAATCAATAAATAACGGATTTGTTTTCTGAATGATTCGGATTGGTCCTGCTGTTGCACAAAAGACGAAAATGGCGACTTGTGCACTACATATCTTAGATATTTTAAGGAACCTCTGAATAGTTAAAATAGATTACCACAATGGATCACGAAGAAGATTCTTCCATCACCGACGAAGAGCTTGAAGGTCAGTACGCAAATCACTATCGCGTGGGGTATAACGCTTTTGAGTTTCTAATCGAGTTCGGTCAATTGTATGAAGGGGAAAGTAAGGCGCGTTTTCACACCCGCATAATTTCCAATCCCATTTACATAAAGGAACTTTTTAAAATACTTCGAGAATCCATCGAATCCTATGAAAAACACTATGGGTCGATAAATGATGAGGCTGATTAGCGGCCGCAAGGATATGGTTTATGAACCAGCCTATTTGGAACCTGCGTAGAACATGACTGCACAATATTACTCCACGTCACTTGATCACATTTTAGCCGAACTCGAGCGTATAGACTTGCTGATACAATCTCAAGTTTATCGCGCTCGCCACAATCATCAAACCGACAGTGAATTTCAAGGGCTATATATCACCGAAAGCGAAATAGACGCTTTGCTCACCCAGCCAGCAGGTTTACCCCATTGGTCCGGTGTCGATGCCGAGCCATCGGAATATGGTGCGGGTCTGGAAAAAATAACCGCAGATATAGAAAATAAAAAAGCGCAAAGCATCACCAGCGGTGTAAAGCTACGGCTTTGTGAACTTGAAAAAACCTTCCAGCTCAACACCTTCGACAAAGATACCATTCTAATTTGCCTCGCCCCGGAAATAGACTTGCGTTATGAGCGCATGTTTGCCTATTTACACGACGATGTTACTAAAAAGCGGCCTAGTGTGGATTTGGTTTTGAATCTGTTAACTGGCTCTCTTACGCAAAAAGTTGAGTGCCGGCAGCGGTTTTTACCCGATTCGCCTTTGCTTGCCAACCAATTAATTAGCTTATTCGAGGATCCGTCAAATCAACCGCCACCCTTTCAAGGAAAATACTTAAAGCTGGACGATCAAATAGCAAACTACCTGCTCGGTGCCCAGGGGATGGATGATCGCGTCAGTGATTGTGGCGAAATAATCATACCGAGAAAACAATTAGACAACGTGATTCTATCCCATGGCATAAAAAGTCATTTGATTCAGTTGCTACAGTCACGCGATATAAATACCCATAAGCTGATCTTTTATTTTCAAGGAGTCTATGGTGTAGGCAGGCAAATAACCGCCGAGGCGGTGTGTAAACAGCTCGGTAAGTACCTATTGAAGGTTAACACAGGTTTGTTATTAAAACTCAGTGACAATGACTTTGAACACACCATAAATCTTTTAAACCGGGAAGCGTCCTTACACGCCGCCGCTCTTTATTGGAAAGATTTTGACAGTTTGCTAGCCGAAGATCACCGATTCAAGCTAGAGAATTTTAATCGCGCAGTCAATGAACAAAACGATTTGACGTTTTTAGTAGGAAATTCCGCGTTCGAACCAACCGACGCCTTTCATGATAAACATTTTATTCGTATAGAATTCCCGATTCCCGAGTATCAGCAAAGGATTGAACTCTGGGCTGATGCTCTTAAGACTGAGCCGAACGTAGATGATTTGGAAATCAACGCAGTCGCCAGCAAATTCCGCTTTGGCGGCGGACAAATTCGAGACACGGCAGAGACAGCCCGTAATATTGCGCTATG
>JASFLF010000588.1:0-3425 GCA_050118235.1 Gammaproteobacteria bacterium
CTTCTCTATCGTCTTATTTTGCCGCTATGTTATCACTTCGATTGCTTTCGAAAAATGCCGCCACGTCTTCCATGTCGTCCAAGCTCAGTGTAGAGGCCATACCATTCATTATTGGATCTTTTCGGGTGCCGGCTTTAAAAGCTTTAAGTTGTTTTACAATGTACTTGGCATGTTGTCCCGCTAACCGCGGATACGTGGGATTACTGCTTTTACCCCCTTGACCATGACATACCTGACAAGCACGGGCTTTTTGCCGGCCTTCCTCGATATTTCCTTCTCCCTGAACATTTGTTACAAATAACGATATTATTATTAGAGTTATTGATGTTATAAGTCCCCGTTGGTAATTCTGGGATTTACGCATTGGACTTACTCCACCGCTTTTGCGTGCTTCTATTGTTTATGCGCTGTACTTTAAATAATCAGCTTCGTACGTACAGCTTTTCGTGGTTGAGGCTTAGCTTTCAACGAGCTAATCCTATAGAGTACCGTAGTCTACTTAAAAACCCGCTGGCATTTCAATAATTGATCAATAATAGAACACTTATTTTCAATATTACCTATAAAATATTTTTATAATATGAAGAATCCTTATCGCCAAGCGCAATATTGGCTCAGCACGGACAAATTATCACAATTACCGGAGGACAGTGGATTAGAGGTAGCTTTCGCGGGCCGGTCCAATTCCGGTAAATCCAGCGCCATCAATACCATCACCCAGCAAAACGCCTTAGCACGCACCAGTAAAACCCCGGGACGTACTCAGCAGATTAATTTTTTTCGTATCGATGACCAGCATCGATTGGTGGATTTGCCGGGTTATGGCTACGCAAAAGTGTCTGAGGCCGTCAAGCTTAAATGGCAGCACACAGTGGCGGGTTACCTGAATCAAAGACAATCATTAGCGGGGATAATCCTGACCATGGATATACGCCATCCCATGAAGGCGTTCGACGATCAAATGATTGTCTGGTGCGCGGAAGTAAACATGCCCCTGCACATCTTGCTAACCAAGAGCGATAAACTCAAACGAGCGGCGACGGTAGAGGCTTTGCGAAAAGTCCGGCAAGTTTTACAAGGTTATCGGTTCGAACACAGTGTGCAGGCGTTCTCTTCGTTGAAAAAAACCGGTGTGGAAGAAGCGCTGACTGTATTGAATCATTGGATGCAATTCGATACCCTGTAGGCTATTGATTACAGGCTGCCATTGACGGAGAATGGAAAGGCTTAAAACTTAAAAAAAGAAAGCCCCGGCGGCTAATTTAGGGGTAACATGAGAGCGTGCCGGGGCAAGTATTACTCAACCTGGGGAGGGTTGAGATTAGAACCCGCTAGGGAGGATAAGCGGGTTGAGTGCATTAAGGACCACTCAGTTAATAAGACGATACTCCCAGAAAAAAGTTCGCCCTGACCTAAAAAATTTATTAATAATATACTTATATTGTTTCGGGATACGCATTTTTGGCGAATATATGTCCAATTTGATGAATATCTAACCAGGTTATGTGGATTGAATAGTTGGCATTAACCACCAAAAGCACGAAGAATGATTAATTCTTCCTCCTTCAGTGACCTTAGTGGCTTGGTGGTTAAATGTGCAGTGGTGCGCGGTCTAGTGCGCTTCGTCCCAATTACTACCTACACCCACATCCACTTGTAAGGGCACTTTAAGCTCGGCAACGCCTGTCATCGACCTTTCGATGTGGGTTTTGCATTGTTCTAAATCTTCTTCCCCCACCTCAAAAACCAATTCGTCGTGTACTTGCATGACCATTTTGATGTCGCAGCCGCTGGTTTGAATCCAGCGGTCGGTTTTAATCATGGCCATTTTGATAATATCCGCCGCCGTGCCTTGCATGGGCGCGTTAATGGCGGTGCGTTCGGCATATTGGCGCCGCTGACGGTTGCTGGAGTTGATTTCCGGTAAATACAGCCGCCGGCCGTAGACAGTCTCCACATAGCCGCTGTCGTGGGCCGTGGCACGGATTCGGTCCATAAATGCCTTAACACCCGGGTAGCGTTCAAAATACAAATTCACGTAGGTTTGGGCGTCGCCGCGGGAAATGCTCAGTTGCCGGGCCAGGCCGAAGGCCGACATACCGTAAATCAGTCCGAAATTAATGGCTTTGGCGCGGCGTCGCTCTTCCTGGGTGACTTGCTCCGGCTCGATGCCGAAAACTTCCGCCGCCGTGGCGCGATGAATATCCTGCCCGCCGGCAAATGCATCCAGCAGTCCCCGATCCTCGGACAAATGCGCCATGATACGCAATTCGATTTGCGAATAGTCCGCGGCTACGATTTTCTTGCCTTTGCCGGCCACGAAAGCCTGGCGGATGCGGCGGCCCTCTTCGCTGCGAACGGGGATGTTTTGTAGATTGGGATCGGTGGAGGATAATCGCCCGGTGCTGGCAACAGCCTGGTGATACGAGGTGTGGACTCTGCCGGTGTTGGAATCGATTTGTTCGGGCAAACGGTCCGTGTAAGTGGATTTGAGTTTGCTCATACTGCGATATTCAAGGATCAATTTGGGCAAAGGGTAATCCAACGCCAAATCCTGCAATACATCCTCGGAGGTGGCGGGCTGGCCGGTGGGGGTTTTTTTCAAAACCGGCAGTCC
Organism: Gammaproteobacteria bacterium; assembly: GCA_050118235.1. Lineage (GTDB taxonomy): Bacteria > Pseudomonadota > Gammaproteobacteria > SZUA-152 > SZUA-152 > JAJDNG01. The sequence continues at coordinate 2,618 of JASFLF010000588.1, forward strand.
CAGTCGTTGGAATAAAATTTCCTGGATCTGTTTCGGCGAGCCGAGGTTGAATTTGCCCCCGGCGATGTCGAAGGCTTGCTGTTCGATATCCACCATGCCTTTGGCCAGTTGTTTGCTCTGCTGTAGCAGCATGGGCGCGTCAATCAACACCCCGTTACGTTCGATACGTGACAATACAGGCACCAGCGGCACCTCAATGGTTTCGTAAAGCGTCTTTATGGCTTTTACGCCGCTTAATTTGGGCCATAAGGTATTGTGTAGCCGCAGGCTGATATCGGCGTCTTCAGCCGCATACACGGCCGCTTTTTACACGTAGATTTAATTTAACGTCAGTTGGTTTTTGCCTTTGCCGGCGATGTCTTCAAAATGGATGGTTTTGTGGCCGAGGTATTTCAGCGCCAACGAATCCATATCATGACGGGTTGCCGTGCTGTCCAGTACGTAGGACTCCAACATGGTATCGTGTCGGATGCCTTTGAGCTCAATGTTGTGGTTGGCCAAAACGCTCATATCGTATTTCAGGTTTTGCCCCAGCTTGGCTTTGTCGGCGTTTTCCAGTAGCGGGCGCATTTGCTCAAGAACCGTGTCGCGGTCCAATTGCGTTGGAGCGCCGGGATAATCGTGCGCCAACGGCAGGTAAGCGGCTTCCCCTTCGCTGACACAAAAAGACAGGCCGACGACTTTCGCCTGCATGTAATCCAGAGAAGTGGTTTCGGAATCAAAGGCGAACAGTTCGGCGGAATCAAGTTTTTTCAACCAGGTTGCGAGCTGTTCCTGAGTAAGAATGGTATGATAGTCGATTTTTGGT
>JASFLF010000589.1:0-3425 GCA_050118235.1 Gammaproteobacteria bacterium
TAGATACACTCAAACCCGTTTGGTTTTGGGGAATGACATGTCAACGAAGGCGGTTAGTAAAGAGGCAGCTCAAACCGTATCCCCTCGCCAGTGGATCGGATTAGTTGTGGTGTGTCTCCTTATTCCGCTGATTTTATTGATATGCGGTGGGGACGTCGGTTGGTGGCAAGCGTGGATCTATTCCCTGTTGTTCTTCACCGCTGGTATTGTGGGACGTATATGGGCAGAACAGCGACATCCTGGATTGTTTGCTGAAAGACAAAATATTGAAAGCATCCAAAATGCAAAAGCCTGGGATAAAGTGCTCGCTCCTCTGATGGCCGTGAGTGTCAGTTTTCCTATGGTTATTGTGGCAGGGCTGGACCATCGCTATAACTGGTCTCCCGAATTTCCGCTATGGCTCATCGTGATTGGATTCATATTGATCACGTTCGGTTACGCCTTCTCTGCATGGGCGGTGGTAGAGAACCGCTTTTTCTCCAGCGTAGTACGCATTCAGACGGATCGAGGGCATGTGGTGTGTGATACCGGCCCGTACCGGTTTGTTCGGCATCCGGGTTATGCCGGAATAATTTTGCCACTGTTCGGTATTGTTCTTGCTCTTGGGTCGGTCTGGACTCTGATACCTGCGGCGGTGGCATCAATCATCTCGGTGATTAGAACCGTACTTGAAGACCAGACGTTACAGGAAGAGTTGCCGGGCTATCGAGACTATGCACGACGCGTGCGCTATCGGTTGATTCCCGGGATATACTGAGAGACCTGGGTGGTGGGTGTCGCGGATCGGAGATTGAGCTCCAACCGTGAGAATTGCGCGCCGCCCGACAAGGGCGTGCAAGAGGACCTAGTGCCGCGTCGCTTGCGCTCCTTGCATTGGTCCACTTACCGCCAACGTTAGTTTGCAAATAAGGTCTTGGGAATGAGTGGTTGCTGCGATAACGACTGTTCGATAGATGCTCTGCGCGTAAGGCAGCGAGGAACACTCCAGGTCGTGCTCGGCATCAATGCGGTTATGTTCCTGGTTATCGTGTGGGCGGCACTGTACGGAGACTCAACGGCACTGCTGGCAGACAGTCTCGACAACCTTGGAGACGCGTTGACCTATGGCCTTAGCCTATACGCTGTCTCGAGGGGCGCTGTCGCTAAGGCAAAGGTCGCGCTGTTCAAGGGCGGTTTAATCGTTCTGGCCGCTCTGGCTGTAGTTGCCCAGGTTGCGTACAAGCTTGTTGTCCCAAGCACCCCTTTGTTCGAAGTCATGGGCGCCTTCAGTCTTCTCGGTCTTGCTGCAAATTCAGTTTGTCTTTTCTTGCTTTGGCGGCATCGCCACGAAGACGTGAACATGAGTTCTGTGTGGGAGTGCTCACGAAATGACATCGCCTCAAATCTTTCTGTATTCTTGGCGGCCGGTGCGGTGTGGCTGACCGCCTCAGGGTGGCCCGACATCCTGGTCGCAGTTGGTCTGGTCTGGCTCCTCATGCGTTCGGCTATTCGCGTGATAAAATCGGCCTTAGTGGAACTTCGTGCAGCAACCTAGCCACGCCATCAATTCGGAGGCGCAAAGGCGCCGGGTTGCTTTTGCACGCTGGCTATGGCGAACGCTATGTAGTCCGGTTAAATGAAGTACACTGTTTATGGGGTCGTCAGATATTTAAAAAGTATGTCGGCGCGTTAATGACGACGTATTGAACAAGAGCATCTACACATAATTGCGAGGGCGTCATGAAAGGAAAAATGATAACGTTAATGTTCACGGGATTCTTGTGTGCTTTCTTATTTCAGGAATCGATCTTTGCTTCACAAGGCGACAAGAATCAAGGGATGATTAAAAGAGGAGAATATCTGGTTAGTTATGGGGGCTGTAATGACTGTCATACACCGAAGCTATTTACGCCGCAAGGTCCGAAACCCGACCCTAACCGATTATTATCAGGTCATCCATCTGATGCAAAACTTCCCGATATTCCCCAAGGAATAATTGGACCGGAAAAATGGGGCGCCCTCACCAACAATGATTTCACTGCCTGGCTTGGCCCCTGGGGAATCAGCTTTGCAGCAAACCTGACTCCGGACCAAAGAACAGGGCTCGGTGGCTGGACAGAGGAATTATTTATCAAAACAATGCGAACCGGAAAACATTTGGGGGTTGGGCGAGAGATATTGCCGCCCATGCCCTGGTCTGCGCTTGCTGGTCTCGCTGATGAAGACCTTAAAGCCATCTTCGCCTATCTTAAATCGATAAGACCGATCGAAAACACGGTGCCACAACCTGTGCCACCCAAAAGGTGAGGGCCACATAACAAGTCATCCCATGCCGACGTGTGGACCCGTGCGGCTGGCCTCCAACGCTAGGTCCAAGGGAAATAAATTGGTGAACTGGCCGGCCATTGTAAAACATTCGGATGGCGCAGAAATAATCTACGTTGGCGACGAAGCCGAATGCAATAATGACGCGGAGTTGTGCGGCTCTGAACATGAAATAGATCGACGTCTGGGGCATCGTCGACAAGACCATCTGCGTGTATATGGCCGCGGCCATGGCGCATCGCCTGGGGCACTGGATGAACAGCTGGTTTGCAAAAAATCTCGGCGACGCCATGTTGGCCGGCGAGGCATTGGACTATATCAAGGCACTTTTTCTGTCGCAGTATGCGAAATCGGACCGCGCAGAGGAACTGGGTTTATTCGTTCGCCACGAATCGGAAGGGCGCCTCCATTGCGAGGTCAAGGTCTACTTCTCTCCCGCGTCGGCGGTTGTTGCGAAAGCAGTCGGTGCCGCGCCCTGTACAAAGCCCTCGTCCGACGGACTGGATCTGCTGGCCGGTTCAGAGCTGTCGTGGTCGCGTTTGTTTCCCGGAAGCGGCGACTGAGGGCGCGGGTTGTGCCCAACATGTTCGACAAAGCGCTATGGCGCGCTGTGCGGCGAGCTGCGGCGTCAGGCTGACGCCGCCGCGCGAGACTGACGGAAGCAGATCACACTGGGAAAGCGGGGCCTGGACAAATGGAGTGCGTCGTCACCTGTTGGATTTGAAGCGCCCAAGGGCGCGCAGGGTCAAAAACGTCAGCGCGCTTAGCAGAATGGCGATTTCGTAGCGGCCCCAGGCCACACCGATGCCGATGGCGCCGGTTGACCAGATGCTGGTCGCCGTGGCCGTGCCGGTGACGTGGCTATCGGTCTTCAGAATTGCGCCGCCGCCGATAAAGCCGATACCGGTAATGATTCCCTGCGCGACGCGTGCCTGCGCATCGCTGCCATTAAACACTTCGATGGCAATCAACATAAACCCACAGGCTGCCACGGCCACCAGCGGGAAGGTGCGTAAACCGGCGCTGTGGGCAGACGATTCCCTGTCCCAGCCGATGGGTAAGGACAACACATAGGCGACGCCCATCTTGACCAGGTGACTGTCGATCAGCGGCCACTCAAC
>JASFLF010000590.1:0-3424 GCA_050118235.1 Gammaproteobacteria bacterium
ACAATCTTTTAAAAAACCGTCAGGATTTGTTGGTGGAAGAGCGGGCACGGTTAATCGAGAAAACCGAATTGGCACGCAGTCGGGTAGAATCCATGCTGGTTCGCTTAAAAGCCATGGAGCAAGAATAATGAGCGGTGGCGAGCAAGTGGCTATTAACATAAAAATATTTGATAAAGAATACAAGATTGCTTGTCTTCCCCACGAAAAAGAATCATTAATCGCATCGGCACGATATTTGGATCAAAAAATGAATGAGGTTAAGACCACTCATAAAATCATCGGTGCCGATAGAATAGCGGTGATGGCGGCGCTCAATATTGCCAATGAGTACCTGCAGTCGGAAAACCTGCAGTCGTTATCCAAAATCAAAGGCATGGCCGACAAGGTGGAATCGGCGCTCAGTAAATTAAAATGAGCTAGATCAATTGATAAAGTTTTATTTTCAGCGTCGATGCACATGCTGAATGAATTTTAGAAATAATCGCGGATCATAGCGTAGTAGTGAGATTACCAAAAAGCAAAAAGTCAATAGTGATATCAGTAGGCGTATTGTAGTAGACTACTTGCGTATGCTGACTGAGGCTGTCAATTAATTATTGAAACATTGAAAAATTTATTTGTAGTTACTATTTAACTGTTGTAAGTTAATTAGCTCCAAATGTAGGGCCTTAGTAAATTGTTTTTAGTATTGTTTACTATAGTTTTGTGGTTAAGTTTTTAGTTAGTTAATTTTTTGGATAGTTGAGTTTATAGTTAGTTAAGTTTATAAAAGTTTGGCACACCCTGCGGTGTTCGACCCTGCGTTAGGTATTTCTTGTCCCATACTACTCACCTCGGGAGCATACCGTTTGTGTTGTGTGCAGGTCCGCTAGACGGAAAGCCTAATACACAGACCTTTGCGCCCACTTGTTGCTCTGGGTCAAGAGCAACAACGCAACCGGCATTCGCGGGGCGTGCCTTTAACTTTATTTATTAACTAATAACAACAACCGATCCCATGGATGTGCGCCAACAATTGCGTAAGCGTCTGCGCGAACAACGGCGATCCTTGTCTGCGCATGAACGCAAACGTTTCTCCGAGCAATTGGCGAAAAACTTCGCCAAAACCAAGCTGTTCAGAAACAGCAAACACATTGCCTTTTACCTTGCCAACGACGGCGAACTGGATTTGCTGCCGCTTATGCAAATCGCATGGCGCATGAAAAAGCATTGTTACCTGCCGATATTAAGCCCGCCGTTTCAACAGCATATGCTGTATTTTGCCCGCTACCAAAAGGGCGATCCCTTGAGCCTAAACCAATTTGCCATTGCGGAACCAAGAGTATCGCCACGCCATTGGCGAACGGGCCGCCGCTTAAATTTGGTATTGACGCCTTTAGTGGCGTTTGATGCGCGCGGCAACCGCTTAGGGATGGGGGGCGGCTATTACGATCGTACCTTCGCTTATCTGCGCCATCAACATCGCTGGCGTAGGCCAAGGTTGGCGGGTATTGCCTACGATTTTCAACAAGTCGATCGACTGGAACGTTCCTCATGGGACGTGCCCCTGAGTACAATAGCAACTCCGCGGAAATACATTGTTTGCGAAAGGTAATGTTTGTTTAGCAAGTCAAGTATGTAGCGCAAGCTAATGTGCTAAGAATCAGTAAAGACCGTGGCGGGCATCCGCTCCAATCGCCGTTAATCTAAGCGCTCCCGGTTTAAGTCCTTTCAATTCAAGTTCTCACGAACCGCCCAGGTTGTCAGTTGTTAAAAATAGTTGTCAGGTGTTAATAATATATATCAATAAATAAGATTTAAAAGCGCCTATTAATACTAAATCTGAATAAGTGTCAAGTGTGAATATTACCAGTGACTATTCCCAGCGGTTTAGTTAGACTTTGAGGGTTTCACGATTGTATGGGGGCAATCAGGGGGGATGCCTAACAACCAATAACAACGATAATAATCCTATCTATCCTGCCATTGCTTGGGTTTCTCGATAACTTCCCGCTTATAAAACGGCAATCTAACTATGCGATTATTCAGTAAATTTGGGGACCGGATTCAAATAACACAGATATTATTCCTTGTTGTGGTTTCGCTTTTTTTATCGTCCTGCGCCGATGGGCTCGATAGTTCGGGCAGTGATGTTGTCCGCACACCGCAAAACCTAATCGCCAATCCTGGCGCGCGCACGGTAGAGCTAAATTGGCAAGGCGATCCCGCCGCCACGTCTTATACCGTGTACTGGCGATTGGGCAACGTGGTGGATTCCAAAGAAGAGGCTAATAGTGAAACGGTCTCCATACCGCATTTTGAACACACGGCCTTAACCAACGGTGCTACCTATTTTTACCGGGTGTCGGCTCACAAAGACCGCAAAGAAAGTGAGTTGTCGGACCAGGTGCAGGCCACACCACAACCTATCCCTCCCGATAAACCCAGGATATACAATCCGCAAACCGCTCCGAATGTGGATGGTTTTCGGGTTTTCGCCGGTGATTCCAGGCTCACTTTAACCTGGCCCATGGATACTTCGGAAGGGGCGCTTAAATATACCTTATTGTGGCAACGCGGGGCGGGTGTTTCGCCCACCTCCGCGCGGCGAATTGAGGACGTGGTATCGCCGTTTGTGCATGAAGGTCTGGACAATGGCCAGCTTTACAGTTATCGCCTGGTGGGAGTCAACGACGAAGGCGAAAGCGAGCCTTCGGACGAAATCAGTGCGACGCCGCTAAAGCCGCTACCAAGCATACCGGTAAATCTACAGGCAGTGGACAATACCGCTGCCGGACAAATCACCTTGCAATGGGACCAGTTTGGGGAAGCCGACGGTTTCGAGTTGTATTGGAGCGATGCCCCTGAGGTGAGTTTGTCATCCCAGTATGTGAGCAACCTGCAATCGCCGTTTGTGCATGCACCGTTATTAAACGGGCAAGTTTATTACTACAGAGTTCGCGCCATCAATAGCGCCGGAGCCAGTGGCTTGTCCGGTACTTTGCAAGCCACGGCGGGTTCTGGTTCTCCGCAGAGCTATCAGCCTTTGGTCGGCAGCCTGCCGGCCGCCCCCGATAGTATCAAATTACAGCCAGGCGATGGGCAAATTAAGCTTGAATGGCAACCGGTGCAAGGCGCTACTGGCTATTTGGTTTACTGGAACACCACCGGCAATGTCAGTGAGGCCGATGCGAATGTAAATACGGCGCCGGTTAGCGAATTTATCGATACGAACGAGAATAACCAACAACGCGTGTTTTATGTGCATACGGGTTTAACCAACGGTCAATACTATTATTATCGCATTGCCGCCTATAACGGCGTAGGTCAGACATTAAGCGTCCAACTCCCTCCCGTGCGGGCGGAGAAAATCGTACCGGGGCGGCCGGCGAATGTGCAGGTCATGGGAGGCGACAACCGCATCGGTATACGTTGGAATCCGGTG
>JASFLF010000591.1:0-3419 GCA_050118235.1 Gammaproteobacteria bacterium
GTCAGTCCGCTTGTTGTATCTTTGTTTATCAGTCCGTCGCTGACCAAATCTTTGCTGATGGCGGGAACTCCCGTTAACCACACCTTACCCAGCAAACCGGCACCCCGCGTAATATGCCTGGTTTTATATAACGTCTGAATATCTTCCCCTTGTTCACATTTGCCGGTATGGAAGAAAAGGAAATCATGTTCACGGTCCGGTATCCATATCTCGAAGCGAAGTGCGATCGGTGTGCTGTGCGCTGAGAGAAATGTAAGAACGTATTCCTTGTCCGTATAGTACGTGAGCGGCAAGCCGATCGCCGAGGTAATCCCTTCCAGGGTGGCAGTACTGGCCCTTTTAAATAAAGAAGAATCAGACATATCCGCAACCAGCATGGGAATGCGGTAATCCCACACCGAACCGGGTAAGCCGCTACCTTTGGCAAATTGTATACGCCGGCTGGCTTCCTCGAGTTTTTTCAGCGTACCGTAATAGCCGTCAACCAGACTTAGTTCATTGGACTTATTATTGTGTTTGGCCCACAATTCGATGGCGCCGGCCAGGTATTTTTCCTCGGCGCTTTGTTCACTACAAAGAAACACCACAACCGCCAACAAGAACTCGCCCACATAAACAGGGATGGCAATTCCTACATTAAGGCCAGCTCGTGCAGCTTCTTCCTTTCGCCGGAAATAAGAGTGTTCAAGATCAGTAATAATTTGGGGGCTGGCACCGGACCAGGCTCTACCCGGTAAGCCTTCATCGTATTGAAAAACACGTTGTTCACTAACCCGTTTGAGCTCATCGTAGCGGCCATATAAAGCGTCGGCCAGCGCCAGTCCCCGTCGATCAGGTGTCGGTGTCCAGATTTCAATAACTTTGATAAAAGTGCTCACGGTGGATTTCCTTAGCAAAAGGTGGTTCTCTTTGTGTCATTTTGTACCTGAAAATTGATCATAAGACAATCATTATGCTGGATATTCTTGTAGCATTTTCGACAAATCCATCTAAATTTCTTTTTAATATCCTGTTTAGTCGTATTAATCCTAACATCAGCAACATCTAGCCTGCTGATTTTAGGGCACATTTTTCCTCATTTTGCTACTTATCATAATTGGTATGGTCTTTGCGATAAATGGTCTTTGCCTTAAAAGGGCATCAACATTGTTTTACAATTGAGGAAATATTTATGCTATTAAAAGAACACAAACCAAAAGGCTAGTTTTTCCGTGAATATCTGGGCATCAAAGAAAGACATTAGCATAAAGCACTTATTATTAATGCTTGCCGAACAATTTCACCCTGGAAGCTATGAGATTGTTGAAAGCGAGTTAGATGATGAGCGGGCCATTAGGCTGGCAAACCCGGTCGCCACAGGCGCTCAATTGTACGTTTTTACCTATGGTCAGGAAGAGGGTCGTTTTGGTGTGCATATTGAGTATCCCGACTTGCAGGAAACCAACTACAGCGACACCATCGAAATTCATGAAAATATTTCTTTTAACAACTTAGCAAATCTCATCACCATAAATCTGGAGATACCTTCTGAGAAAGTAAATTCGAATGCAGTGTTCTGACTTCATTTATAAACCAAATCTCACTCGGCCATGGGCTTCCCTTGTGGATCAAATCGCAATATTTTGGGTTCCTCATTGGCTTCGGTAACCACGGCGCGTTGTAAATTGCCAAGTCCATCGTACTCGTAGCGGTGTTCAAATTCTATTTCCCCATACACTACTTTTTGGCAAACAAGCAGACGGTCTTGGTCATCGTAGTACCCGCGAAAAAAAGTATTACGATGCCGCATATCAACTTGCTCCAACTGATTAACAAGCTTAAGTGGGAGTTTCACGCCACTGTATGCGACATAGTGACGGCATGTGCTGTATTCGTTTGGCTCTGTTGCGGTGTTGGTCATTTTGTTTTCTGTTCGACTGATTTGTATTTCTTGTTAAAGTGCAAACTGTCTTTTTTCTGCTAAACTTGTTGCACTTGATACCCCTCTTCTCTCAATACACCATACACCGCCTGGCGTTTTAACATGCGTCGGTAATGCGAAAGGCAATTCTCCGGCATATTGAGGTTGATCTTGTCCGCCCAAAACTCCACATAAAAAAGCGCTGCATCAGCAATAGAGAACGTTCCAGCGATGTAGTCTTTCCCTTCCAAGATACCATTTATTACCGAAAAGCCTTTCTCAACAATTTCTTTACCGCGGCTTCTCACAGCCCCATAGTCCCGCTCACTGGGTGTAAATTCCTTAGTATTAAATATTCGTGCAAAGCCTTGCATGTGTATGGTGCCAACGACATAATCCATGGTCTCCAGCGTCAACACCTCTTCATCCAGTTCCTCCGGCAACAATTTCGCTTTGGGATTACTGCGCGCAAGCCAATAGGCTATGGCCTGGAATTCTGTAAGGGGTTTGCCGTCCTCGCGTATCAACGTTGGGATGGTGGATTTGGGATTAATGGCCAGGTAGTCGGAACTGTATTGCTGACCGGCGGGTAGATTCACAATATATACTTCAAAAACCTTTTCCAATTCTTCCAACAGGATATGAATACCGGTGGAGCACGACCCAGGGGTCATATAAAATTTCATGACCATAACCTACAGAATACCTTTCTGGCGTAACATGGCCTTGTATGCTTTCATCACCGGCCTGGAAATCATTTGCTCGGCATACAGCCGTTGTTCATACACCTCTTCGATCAGTTGTTCATTGGATTCATTGCGGGCCAAAGCAATTAACTGATGCACACTGGGTTCAAGCAGTTTACCTGGCTTGTGTTTGATCACATCGTAAATAACCGCCATCACTTGCTTTTCGCCGTCATTCATTTTGCATTTGCCGTCCAGGATTTTTAACATGAGCGAAGTTGCGCAATCGATTTGCAGGGGATCAAAGCGAGTTTGCCTTGCCCACGTCGTCACTGAATAGGTGTCCATTGCGGTTATCCCAAATCCATACCTCGGAATATGGAACAGCGTTTAAAAACGTCCAATGTTGGAGGTAGTTGCTTTTGATGGCAGAATTTAGCGACCAGTTTGGCCAGTCCCTTAATATCTCTGCCAGTGGCTGAGGGAAATACGGCGACCAGGTCTTCAATCAGTGCTTCGCTAATGTCCAATTCGAATTGGTCGGTCATCACTTTCCATATCTTGCGCCTATCGTCACTGGTGGGCGGATGGTATTTGATCATGGCGATGCAACGGGAAACAATTGCTTCGTCAATATCTTCCACCCGATTCGTGGTTAGAAACAGCAAGCCGTTGAAATATTCCAACACGCGCAAAAACACTCCAACCACAGCGTTGGCGGCTATGTTGTCATCGCGGCGCTTGATATAAACATCCGCTTCGTCGATGAGCATAATCGCACCCCAGCGCTGCGCCCGAGTTAGGGTTTCTTTAAGAGCTTTTTCCATCTCGGC
>JASFLF010000592.1:0-3416 GCA_050118235.1 Gammaproteobacteria bacterium
CACTGAAACTGACCACCAAATCGACATTACCGATTGTAGGCGTTCGAACTTCGTAATCAATGGAAATGGTTATACCGTTGTCGGTTGGTTCTATAGTGAGATCTTCCTCGCTAACATGTTCCACGTCGTCGATATCAAATCGTTTAAACAGCTTAGTGATAAGCTCATCTTCACTCATACTTCTCGATGCAGGGTCTTTTGCCAACTTTTCAAGATGAGAAGCCACTTTGAAATTTTCCAGATAGATGGGCGCAAGGCGTAGGGCTAACATAACAAAAAACGCTCCAATTGCCAGTAATGCAACAATGCTTACCACGGTAAGCCCTGATTGACGATGAATAGACTTCATGCAAACGCTCCAATGAATAAGTAGTGGTTCGTTGTTCGATGTTCGTTGTATTTTAGACGCTTTGCTTTTAACGAAATTTTATAAATATAGCATAGCTCTATAGTTGTTTTATTTGATCGATGTGCCAATGCGGTCCCAGGATACGCCGCCGTTGGCGCTGTCCCAGTTCATCCAAATGAGAAACGCCCTGCCTACCAGGTTTTCTTCGGGCACTGTACCCCAGAAGCGGCTATCATTGCTGTTGTCTCGATTATCGCCCATCACAAAATAGTGCCCTTCCGGCACGATAAACTCGTCATTGATGGTCGGACGGTGTCTGTCGATCAAAATCTGGTGTTTGATTCCGTTAAGGTCTTCGATTTTGAGATGGGCACCGGACATGCCGATACCTGAACCCACGCCTTGATAAACCGCTTTTTCCTCCACAGCAATGGGATCACCGTTGATGTAGAGTTGTTTGTTATAGTAAGAAATTCGATCGCCCGGCAACCCTATTACCCGTTTGATGTAATCTGTGGAAGGGTCCTTGGGGTAGCGGAAAACCGCGACATCCCCGCGTTGCGGTTCACTGATATCGATGATTTTGGTGTTGATGACCGGTAAGCGCGCACCATAAGCAAATTTATTAACTAGAATGAAATCACCGACCAGCAAGGTTGGCATCATGGATCCCGAAGGAATTCTAAACGGCTCCACTAAAAAAGATCTCAACAGCAGTACAATCAAGATTACAGGAAAAAGAGACCTGGAGTACTCCACCAAGATCGGTTCTTTAGTGGCTTTTTCCTGGGCTTCGGAGAGTTTTTTATCACTTAAGTGGGAAAGATTATCCCCTAAGCGATCGGCTATCGCCCGTCGTTTCGGCGCCCATATCCACGCATCCAGTGCCCATACTACGCCGGTAAATATTGTTGCTAAAACCATTATGGCGGCAAAATCAAAATGCATTTGTTATCTCACTTTTTACAATGTGTTTTTCTTCCGGCTTACTTTTTACCTACCTGAAGTACAGCGAGAAATGCTTCTTGAGGAATTTCCACGGATCCCACTTGCTTCATCCTTTTTTTGCCGGCCTTTTGTTTTTCCAAGAGCTTTCGTTTTCGGGTCATATCACCACCATAACATTTGGCGGTAACGTTCTTGCGTAACGCTTTTACATTGGTACGCGCAATAACATGGGAGCCGATGGCGGCCTGTATTGCCACCTCGAACATCTGCCGGGGAATAATTTCGCGCATTTTTTCCGCCAACTCCCGGCCGCGGTATTGCGATTGGCTGCGATGCACGATAATAGACAACGCATCCACCTTATCACCATTGATCAATATATCCAATTTTACCAAGTCGGCCGCTTGAAACCTCAAGAATTGATAATCCAATGATGCATAACCGCGGCTTACGGATTTCAACCGATCAAAAAAATCCAAAACAACTTCGTTCAGGGGCAGCTCGTATTCCAAAGACACCTGACTGCCTAAATACAGCAATTTCTTTTGTACACCGCGTTTCTCTTCGCACAAGCCAATAACATTACCTAAATATGCTTGCGGTAATAATATATTGGCTTGGATAATGGGCTCGCGGACCTCCTGAACCAATCCAGCATCGGGTAGATCCACAGGATTATCCACCTTAACGATTTCACCTTTTTTGGTCTCCACTTCGTACACCACAGTGGGCGCGGTGGAGATAAGATCCAAATCGTATTCGCGCTCCAGACGTTCCTGGACGATTTCCATGTGCAGCATCCCTAAAAAACCGCAACGAAATCCCAATCCCAAGGCCTGCGAATTTTCCGGCTCATAAAAAAGCGCCGCATCATTCAAGCGTAATTTGCCCAGCGCATCGCGGAGATCTTCATAATCTTCCGAACTGATGGGAAACAAACCGGCGAAGACCTGGGGTTGTACGGGTTTAAATCCCGGCAAAGGCTTGAGCGCCGGATTGTCCGCATGAGTTAAAGTGTCTCCGACCGGTACACTGTCGATTTCTTTGATGCCCGATATGACACATCCCACGTCACCAGCATTCAGTTCAGTGATATCAACCCGCTTTGGGGTAAATAGTGTAATCCTATCCACCAAATGCGTCGCCCCCGTGGACATTACTTTGATTTTTTGGCCTTTTTTTAGCTGGCCTTGCTTGACCCGAACCAAGGAAACCACCCCCAGATAACTATCGAACCAGGAATCGATGATTAGCGCTTGTAAGGGCACATCGTAATCACCTTGGGGGGGAGGAATTCGTTTAACCAGTTCTTCCAATAACTCTTCAATGCCCAATCCGGTCTTGGCACTGACCAATAAGGCATCCCGGGCTTCTATACCGATGATGTCCTCGATTTCGTGCTTCACCCGTTCCGGCTCAGCTGCGGGCAAATCGATTTTGTTCAATACCGGCAATACCTCAAGCCCCTGTTCTATGGCCGTGTAGCAGTTGGCGACGCTTTGCGCTTCCACACCTTGGGAGGCATCCACTACCAGCAACGCCCCTTCACACGCCGCTAATGAACGGGAGACTTCGTAAGAAAAATCCACGTGTCCCGGAGTGTCGATAAAATTCAATTTATAGGTATTGCCGTCCTTGGATTTGAATTTCAGGGTAACGCTTTGGGCTTTAATGGTAATCCCGCGCTCTCGTTCCAAATCCATGGAGTCCAATACTTGTTCGGCCATTTCCCGTTGACTCAAGCCCCCGCAAATCTGGATAAATCGATCCGCGATAGTCGACTTACCATGATCGATGTGAGCAATGATGGAAAAATTTCTTATTCGTTGCATTTCTGACATGCAGTGACGGCCTTTAACAAATAAACAATATTATCAATAGCTAACATGCGCTTTAGGCAGTGCATGATGCGTTGAGCCAGCTAAATAAACCACCGGGAATGTAAAACCGGGAATTCTCCAACGAGAACGTTACAACTAAAAAAAGTGTGCTATTTTAATCGATTTTTAGCCGATTAGGCACTAATAAGACAAAAAACAAGATTATTCTTGAAAAGCCGTTTTTTACGGCTGTTAAAAAATGAAAAAGTCCCAATAATCTGCAATGTTATTGGGACTTT
>JASFLF010000593.1:0-3407 GCA_050118235.1 Gammaproteobacteria bacterium
CGGCTAAGGGTATAGTCGTGGAAATTTGCGTGGCTAAAAAGATAATTATTCACAACGAAGAACACGAAGAATTTAATAAAATCAAAATAGCTATCGTCAGGGGCGAAGTGTAAAAAATGAATAGAGTCATTTTTTTACTTTTTACATTCGTGTACTTCGTGGTTAATTAAAAAGTTTTAACATTTGACCCCATTCATGCAAATACACACCAATGGCTAACCGACTAAAAATCGCTATGGCGCAACTCAATATGGTAGTTGGCGATATTACCGGTAACGCCAATAAAATCATTGAGTCGGCCAAACATGCGCGTTTTCACCTGGGGGCCGATTGTATCGTGTTCCCGGAGTTGGCATTGACCGGATATCCGCCGGAAGATTTATTGTTACGCCCCGGCTTTCAACGTCACGTACTGAAGGCTTTGGAGGTGATCCGCAATAACGTGACCGGGATTGATGTGGTGTTCGGCTATCCGGAACCTAGTAAAGAAGGTTTGTATAACGCCGCGTGTTTGGTTCGTGACGGCGAAATAGTGGCCGCATATCGCAAACACATTTTACCCAATTATGGAGTCTTTGACGAAAAGCGATATTTTATCGCCGGCAGTGAACCGTTGGTCGTTGATATTGCGGGAGTAGCCGTCGGCATTACCATATGCGAGGATGTGTGGTTTCCCGATCCCATTCGGATGGCGCAACATGCCGGCGCAAAACTGATCCTTAATCTCAACGCCTCCCCATTTGACGTCTATAAACCACATGATCGCAACAAAGCGTTGTTGGACAGGGTGGATGAAAACCAAATCCCCATTGTTTATGTGAACTTGGTCGGCGGTCAGGATGAACTGGTCTTCGACGGGGCTTCTTTTGTGATGGCGGCTGATGGTTTGGTGGCGAATCGCGCACCGTTTTGCGAGCCAGGCGTCTTTCTGGCCGAATTCGATGTAACGCCAAATGCGGTGGAGCCCTTGCATAATAACGCGGTTAAGCCGATAAGTGACATTGAGGCCGCGTATAAAGCTATCGTGATGGGCGTGCACGACTATATTGAAAAAAATAAATTTCCAGGCATCATTTTAGGTTTATCCGGGGGCATTGATTCGGCGGTGACTCTTGCCATTGCCGTGGACGCCATCGGCTCCGAACGGGTGGAAGCGATTATGATGCCTTCGCGTTACACTTCTGAACAAAGTATAGAAGATGCGAAGAAAGAGGCGCAAACTTTGGGGGTAGAGTATCACGTAATACCTATCGAAGAGATGTTCGAAGCAACTTTAAAGACTCTGGCGGAGGAGTTTGCCGGTATCGAGCCCGATGTCACCGAAGAGAATATCCAGGCGCGTTGCCGCGGTATCATACTAATGGCCATTTCCAATAAGAAACACAAAATGGTGTTGACCACGGGCAATAAAAGTGAAATGGCTGTCGGTTATGCCACATTATATGGCGACATGGCCGGCGGCTTTAACGCTTTAAAAGATGTGCTAAAAACGATGGTGTATAAATTGGCGGAATACCGCAACGGCATTTCACTTGTGATTCCTCAATCGGTGATTCACCGAGCACCATCCGCTGAACTTGCGCCGGATCAAAAGGATGCCGACAGTCTGCCTGACTACGGTGAACTGGATGGAATATTACAACTGTATATTGAGCTGGATATGTCTGCCGATGAAATCGCTGCAAAAGGTTATGATATTGCCACAGTATACCGGGTCATCAACATGGTGGACCGCAATGAGTATAAACGCCGGCAGGCGGCGCCCGGCGTACGCATCACGCGGCGGGCCTTCGGCCGTGACCGGCGTTACCCCATAACCAATGCCTTTAGCAATTGATTAGCCTCTCGTTGATAAACTCCGGCTGACAAAGTCCCACGAAACCAAGATAATAAGCAGCCAAAAATTAATGCGACAAAAACCAAAAGGGGAACAGATATCATGAAAAAAATCGAAGCCATTATAAAACCGTTCAAGCTGGACGATGTGCGAGAGGCGCTTTCCGAAATTGGCATCACCGGCATGACCGCCATAGAAGTAAAAGGATTTGGCCGCCAGAAAGGTCATACCGAGTTATACCGCGGTGCGGAATATGTGGTGGATTTTCTGCCGAAAGTAAAAGTGGAAATCGTAGTGGGCGACGACAGTGTTGACCGCTGTATCGAAGTGATCACCGACGCGGCCCGCACCGGAAAAATCGGCGACGGAAAAATATTTGTCACCAGCGTGGAGCGCACCGTGCGCATCCGTACCGGGGAAACCGATCTGGACGCGCTTTAGAAAGCGACCCGCGATCAGTTTTCTGTGGTTTCCTCAGGCATTTTACCTTGGAAATCGGGGTAGTTTTTCAATAACACCCGTTTTGCGTCGGCCGCCAGATCGTGCATATCCAAGCGCGCATAGGCCAGGGACAACAATTCCAGTGCTCTTGCCACTGAGGGGGTTTGGGGGTAGTTTTCCACAACGTATTTGGCCCGGTTAACCACGGCGACATAAGCGCCACGCTTTAAATAATAGTTGGCCACATAGATCTCGTGTTCGGCGAGCGTATTGCGTTGAAATTTCATGCGCTTGATGGCATCCGCTGTGTACCGGCTGTTTGGAAACCGTTTCACCAGTTCAGCAAAATAATTAAATGATTCCCGGGCGCTGCTGGGATCACGCAATGCCGGGTCTTGCGGGGCGATAGAATCCAGTGGCGCGTCTTTTTTGTGAAATGCGGCCAAGCCTCGCAGATAATAGGCGTAATCCACATTAGGGTGGGTGGGGTGCAGTTTGATAAAACGGTCCGCCGCCGCAATGGCGGAATCGTATTCGTTGTATTTGTAGTATGCGTAACCGGTTTCTAACTGCGCTTGTTCGGCGTAAGAACCGAAGGGAAACCGCGACTCCAAGGTCTCGAAATACTCAACGGCGAGTTCGTAATCACCGGACTTTAGTTCGTTCTTGGCATTCTTATAAAATTGCTGAGCGGTCCAATCGGCCGTGGGATCAGCTTCCTTGCCACTGCCGGCGCAGCCACCCAGGATGAGGCCAGTGAATGCGACAGCCAGCGGCAAGCATCGAAGTTGTTTGGCAAGTAGTTTAAATATCAGTGGCTTACGTAGGTTTCTTGTAGGGTTTATAGATTTCATACTATGATTCTTCAACATTGAATTCCTGGACTGTTCCTGAACTAAAGCAGATCATTATAACCGTCTGAGCGCCGGCAACAAGACACACATGACAATTACGAGGAAAGGCTTATCGAATCCATAGAACCTCGCGACACGCAAAGCGTCGCAGAAAAACATATTAGCGCTCAAATACCTGAATCCCTGGCCGGCGAACGGTTGGACCTGGTTTTGGTGCATTTGTTTCCCGACTATTCCCGATCCCGGTTGCAAAAATGGATAAAAGACGGACAGGT
>JASFLF010000594.1:0-3406 GCA_050118235.1 Gammaproteobacteria bacterium
CTGATTCTTAACGCTTAGTAAACGCCACACGCTTTGATCCAGGTATTGACAGATGTTGGCCGGTGTCTGTAAGTACATTGTTTCCGCGTATTCAGGTTTGCTGGTTCGCGATTCCCTGGATGTACAAGTGGTGCGAATAATTATTCTTTTACCGATTCATGAAAATGTTTGGAGCTTTTTATCACATAATCCATATTTGGACTAATATATTTGCAATATTAGCCCTATGAAGGGCAACAGTATAGATAATATTCTGCAGAAATCGCAGTCTCTGCGACCTTGTTAATTTGGTAAATACATAATTGAAGAAAGAATAGTGGTTGGTTTGCGAGTCATTGTAAGCAAGGTAAGTAATACCGATGGGGAATCTTTGGCCTATGCCTATAGCCTCGTTCATCCATCCTTGGTAAATTATTCCCGATTCGTCGCCTTCTATATTGATATTGACAACAATCCGGGAACAGGGAAATTCATTGAGGGAATCGGTACTGATCGGTTATTGTTGGATACCACCATATTCAAGTCGTCGACATTTTCTTGGGAGTATTTCATTTGGTCAGAAGGGCAGTTGCAATGGCTTGGCCAAAATGTCAGCGGATTGAGTGCGAGTATCATTTCTGAAGAGGCAAATGGTACGTTGTCGATTAATGTACCTTATTACGTTAACATCGATAATCTTTTGGGATTAAGTAGTGTGAAAGGAATTTTTACTGTCCAGACTTTTAATAGTGGTGACCCAAACGATATCTATGCAACAAGTTTGGCCACTACGGAGGTGTTTACATTTAGTACGCCAATGTAAATTCGGTTTTGAGTTTTTTTAGAATAAGCAAGAAGGTTAGATGTGAGAATTGCAACGAATGTATATTGGTTATTATCAATCTGCGTACTATTGGCCGCTTGTGGCAGTGATGACGACAACAGCCCGTCTGGATCAAATTCTGTACTGCATCAAGCCGCCGAAAAACTTGGTTGCGAATCCGGGCAATACGAAATCACCGGTTGCTGGTTATCGCAGCAATGCGATGAAGCGATTTTTAATGACCAATCTCTGGGTCGTTGGGCGAAGAGGGTTCGAAGTTTTTATGCGGACGGTACCACCAAGTCTGTGGAAATTCAGTATGACAATGCCAATTGCACTGGAACTCCAAAAGTCAGTGTAGTCTCACCATTTCCAGATCCGTTAACTTATAGTGAATATGGTAGTGTCACTACAGGCGATGGCTTGGATGGGTTCGGTATTGTCTTGTCTCATTCTGTGCTAAGTTCTTCTTATGCGGCGATTTACTATGTCACGGACAACGATGAGCTTTGTTTTACGCACAACATTGTGCTTGGTTCATTGAATAACACTTATAGAGACCTGGGCAGTGATACGTCTATTGATTTTGATAACTGTTTGTTGTCAGTCAATTAGTCAAGCGGCCAATAAGAATTAGTTTCCGTAGGGCGAGGCACAAGTATATGCCGAGTGACAATTTGGCAGGACAGCCAAATTGCACGTTGCACAGCAACGCCCGTAGGGCGAGGCACATGGATGTGCCGAGTGCAATCAAGTGTACAAATAAAAAGTCACTTGATCCCGAAATAATGCAGTAAACTTGAATATCATTGGAGAGGTGCCTGAGTGGTCGAAAGGGCTTGACTCGAAATCAAGTGTACCTTTATTGGTACCCAGGGTTCGAATCCCTGCCTCTCCGCCAATATTTCTCATCACATTGTCTCATACAACAAAAAAGGCGCCCGCAGGCGCCTTTGGTCCTCAATGCACCGATCCTTATTTCGATTGTTGTCTCCGTGCGGTGATGCCCAAGCCTAAAAGGCCAAGACCGAACATCAAAATGGTGGCAGGTTCGGGTACGCTATAGCGTACCGCGCCTTCTATGGTATCGTTGGCGCAAGTCATCGCCCATCGCAGACCGATGTCACCGGTAGTGAGTCCCCCCAGGCCGCTTAATAAAATGTTGTATTCAATGAAGCCGCCATTGTTGGCGCCGGCGGAGGCCAAATTAACTGAGCTGCCGTTCTTTTGATCACCGCCGGTACCACGCTGCACTTCTTGTGGGCCGTTGCGAAAATAAATGTTATCCGCCGGGTCGAAAAAGTCGTTGGAATTAAGAATGGTAAAACCGCCACCGTATAAGGCACCTTCGCTGGTATCAAATACATATTCCCATTTCTCGCCGTTGTTCGCATTGTCGGTGCGATAGTGATCAGTGGCCGATCCGGTCGGGTTCCAGCCGTTGATGCTGATAAACAAATCGCCATAATCCACACCATGAGGATTGGGGGTTGCCGCAGAATTGACAAAGTTGGTGTTCACTTTCACATTCATGAATAAATCAGTGAAAGTGACTTCCATATTGAAGACTTCATAATATTCTTGTTTGCCGATGCGATCCCGGTCGGCGTAGTTGGCAAAGCCATCCGCGCCCCAGTAATCATCATCAATTATTGTGGCTGACGCTTGACCGCAAACCATCAAACCGATAACCGATAACACTACTTGTTTAACAAACTGATTCTCAAAACAACTTCTCATCACCGCCGGCACCTCATGCACATCTTGTACGTCTCTATTTACTTTTGTACATTTTTTATACCAATGGGAATTACACTCAATTTATCAACTACTTAGGTATTTGGTTTCGGTTGTTTTTGAGAAAAACGTAAAATATTTCGACAAATAGTATAGGAAATATTCAAGCTGATATCCCTTATTCTCATTAAAAGTTTTTAAAAACAATTGATTATATGTTTTTGGTGGTTGGGTTTGAGCGTGTAAGATTTCTCAACACCTGGATTTTTTGAGAGTAGCGGGTCGCTTTTTAGGCTGGCCATATTACATATGCCTGTGGAAGAAATCGTTGCTACACCTTGTTCGATGTAGTCGTGTACATCAAGGTGAGTGTTGCTACTTAGCTATAGAACTAACCAGCCAATGGGGCTTGCAAATTGTACCGTGTGTGAAGTCATTAGCAGCTGATTATTTTTTGATCTAGTAAATATTATGATGAATAAACTATAACCGCTACCTAAGTGCAGAATAGGTAGTATCCCAAAAACTACTAACATGTTTAAAAGAAACAATATATAGGTATTATATAAACAATCTAACGTTTAATATCAGAAATTATTACTTTCCTTGTAGGTCAGATCTCATATAATACTCAGCGATTTATCTGGTTCACTTCCTATTTCAATGCACAATAAAAACGAGGAGTTTTTTCATGATGACAAAAAAACTGGCCATAGGGGCAATGGGGTTGATCGGTTCTATGCTGTTATTTGCTAACACTGCAACAGCAGAAACTGCAGTTGGTAATAACGGCAATAGAACTAATTTGCCGCGCGACTACCTATCGGAAATCAGTGCGGCCAAGGCCTATTTACTCGCCGACGGCGA
>JASFLF010000595.1:0-3404 GCA_050118235.1 Gammaproteobacteria bacterium
GTCATGGACAGCGCACCAACTGCCACATCTATACTACCTGCAGCCAGGCCCTCGATTTGAGCATGGGCGCTGTCCATAACCACCCAATCAGTCCGCCAGCCGAGTTGCCCGGCGACGCGTTGCCATAATTCGACGGATATACCACTCCATTCTCCTTTGGCGTCTTGCATGGCAAAAGGTGGTGCCTGCTTAACACCAACCCTTAAAGGCTCTGCCAACGAAAGCACCGGCCAAAGCGCAAGCAATAACAAGAGTGCAAAATAAGCCCGCTTTTTCATAAAATTTCTCCCAGGTCGCCTACTACTCAACGAGAAGGTGTTCACCCATGGAGTGTGTCTGCACTCGACCACGGATATCGCTCTGGGGTACGTACCATCGTCACTCGAACGGGATTGCAACTTTACATCCAACTTCTTTGGCTTCCCTTGTGGGCGATATTGCAGCACCCTCCCGGTTAACCTCTCCAGTTTCTTTATAAATCGTTCCGTCCCGCAGGGCAATCCTTTATTAATATTTCTCCTTTACACTCCCACTTGATTCGCATCTTCCCCCTCTGCTAACCAGGCAATCCAGTTGATAATCTGATCAAACTGCTCTCAACTTCAACTTTTGCGTCCAACGGCGAGGAAAAATATCGGCCTTGCCCCTTTCCAGGCTTTTTCTCGATTCACCCGTTGTGCGTTACGCATGTGGAGCAGCTTAATTAATCGGCTAATTCCTTGCCTCTGGAGTGTTATGACACCGGTTTTTCCGAAGTGCCGCTCACTACCGCAAGCGAACTATCCAACGGCGGCAGACTGGCAAAACTCTTCAGCATGTGTTCATTCCAGATACGGTTGATGGTCTTCAAGTATTCACTGTCTTCCGCCAGGTGGTAGTACTCTCCCGGCATCAGGCTGTTGGCGTAGTACAGCTGGACATCGATGGGTGGCCCCACGGTCAGGTTGCTTCGCATGGTGGAATCCATCGACACCAGGGAACAGAGGGCGGCGGTGTGCAGGTCGGTCTGGCTGGTGATGATGCGATCCAGGATGGGCTTGCCGTATTTGCTTTCGCCGATCTGTAAATACGGTGTCTGATCGGATGTTCTGATGTGGTTGCCTTGGGGATAGATCAACGTCAGTTGTGGCGGGTTGCCGATAACCTGACCGCCGAGGATAAAGGAGGCCTCGTAGGCAGCCCCTCCGCCGGTCTTGTTTTGTTGCTCCACACTGATCTGGCCGACATAATCGGCAGCCTCATAGACATCCTCCACTGTATTCAAATTGACTTCGGTCTGCTTGGCGATATCCTTGGACATCCGGTCGATCACCGCCTGTGAGGTGGCGAGGTTGCCCGCCGCCATTATCACAAACTGGCGATTTCCATCCGTCCCGAAGCGAAACATCTTGGAATAGGTATTGATCTGGTCGACACCCGCACTGGTGCGCGAGTCGGAACAAAAGGAGATGCCTTCATCAACGATCACGGCAACACAATAAGTCATGTTTGAATTCCATCTAGGTAGGTTTTAAATCAGGATTTCAGTAGGCCCTGCATTCCGCTGTGTATTGTAATCCAGGCTTTACCAGATGTCTTTTTTTAAATTCGGGTATGCCTTGATGTTAGGAAAAGAGCAAGCGAATAAAAATGTCATTCAGAGCAAGCACGCCGAAGACATCTACTTGCCAAGCTTAGAAGATCCAAACCGCAAACTGGAGATGATAGCCAATCCGCAGAAGATTCAGGCACTGCATCAGCAGATTGTTGTCATAGAAAAAACGGTTTTGTGCCAAATGCGATTGGCGCCTGAATTCATTGGCCTTAAGCAGGTGCCGGGCATTGGTGATATTTTGGCGTTGACCATTGCCTTGTAGATCGGCGACATTCATCGATTTGCCAACGCGGGACATTATGCATCTTATTGCCGCGCAGTAAAGAGCGCACGGGAGAGCAATCGCAAAAAGAAGGGGGAAAACAAGCGAAAAAACGGCAACAAATATTTAGGCTGGGCCTATGTAGAAGCGGTTAATCACATGGTCCGTTACAGCGATTTTGGAAAGCGGTTTTTTCAACTCAAACTGGCTCAACGAAATCGAGCCGTGGGTTGGCTAAATCCACTGGTCTGATTGCTGCCGCTGCCTCATCCTTTTACTACAGGTTCACTGATGCGCCCAAACCGTGAACCATTAAAGGGTTGGTCACTCAAAGGCTTTCGTTGAGAAACCACGTTTTCTGTCCTATACCACTTGGACACGGTTTGGTACCGATTATTTTCTGGAGCCAAAATGGCTTGGGGTGAAGTGCTAAATTAATTCACCTAGATCCCGATGGGGTATCTATGGGGATGTAGTGTATGCCGTTTTTGCAGGAACAAAAAACGGTGACAGGTGCGGATCAGTTCCCGACACCAAGTACCGAGAACCAGGGTGCGTAGACAGAAGCTTGTAGAATATTGAAAGTTACTTATAGCTAACCTGGTATTGCTTTGAACTATTGACTCAGGCTGGCTAATGGGCGACCTCAAGAATCCCCCGTCCGTTGTACTCTCTTTTACTCTGAGCAGTTGTAGAAATTAATAATGAAAATTATTAATTGAATGAGTATCCGCGCGAACCTGGGAGGTCCACGCGGCTGATTGGCTTAGGGATTCCGTTAAGGCTTTTTAGGAGTGCTGTATGGCACTTCTTTCTGGAAAGGTTTCCAGGTGGTTTCATAGCCGACAAAAAACTTTCCCGGTGTAATCTCTTTCTGTTTAGTTGTTACATACTCAGTTTCGCCTGTGGGAACCTTGGGTCGGGTAAATACTGGCTTGTCACTCATATTCTTACTCCTTACTGGTTTTAATAATAGTGGTTTTAATATGGGGAGGATTTTCAACCGAGTTGTCAGCCTCTCCCCCTTAAACTGACGTCATAATCACAATCTAGCGCCTGTAATACGCCTTCTTTGGTATCACATGCCGCACCCCACCCTGGGGATTTTCCACATCCCCCTGGTAACGGGGAATGATGTGAATGTGCACATGATAAATACTCTGTCCGGCTGCCGGACCCACGTTAACACCGATATTATAGCCATCTGGCTTGAACTCGGCATCAATAAGTCTTTTCTCTTCTTTAATCATTTCCATACAGGCAGTCACTTCATCTGGCGTCAGATCAAAAAAACTGGCTACATGGCGTTTGGGTACCACTACCGAATGACCCGGGCTTACCGCATAAGTGTCACGGGCGCTGTACGCAAGCTCGTTCGTCAGCGACACTCCTTTTGGGTCAGTACAAAAGAGGCAGGGATTATTCGGGTCCCGCTTTTTTTGCTGTTTTTCTTCAGATGACAAACTGCAGTACCCTCTTGATTCTGAACGTAACTTTACAGCTTTTATCGCCTAAACTTAATAGGCTACCTATAATAAATTTTTAGCT
>JASFLF010000596.1:0-3401 GCA_050118235.1 Gammaproteobacteria bacterium
AGATATGGATTGCGCGGCAGTCGTTCCTTACTAAATATAGAATAATGATCAGAACGGCAACTGTATGAATGAATTAATTGCGCCAACGTCAAGGAATTGAACAACACAGTGTTGGCTTTGGGTCCCGGGCCGTATCGCAGATAACCGTAGGCGTAGCTGGCGAAACTACCGGCGGTGATCAAAGCCGACTCACGCAGCATCTTAGACAAATCCTGCCGGCGCAGGATTTGTTCGTCACGGCCTCTGGGTGGACGTTGCATTAAATCCGGTTCCGGAGGCTCCATGGATAATGCCAGACCCGGAAATATGTCGGTGACCAGGTTGATCCACAGTAGCTGCATGGGGTTCAACGGCTGGCCTATACCCATGCTGACTCCGGCCAGCATAACTTCGATCTCGGAAAGGTTGGTGGCGATCAAGTAGTGGATAGACTTGCGGATATTGTTATAGATCGCCCGGCCTTCGTGCACGGCGGTCACCATGGTGTGCAGGTTATCATCTTCTAACACCACATCGGACACGGACCGGGCGATATCGGTATTGGCGCCGCCCATGGCCACACCGATATCGGCGGCTTTTAATGCCGGCCCGTCATTAATGCCATCACCGGTCATCGCCACGGCCTTTCCGGATTTTTGCAACGCTTGCACGATTTGCAGTTTGTGCGCCGGGCTGACCCGGGCGAATATATGCACGTTTTCGATGACGCCTTGCAGCAGCGCCGGGGCCAGTTTATCGAGCCGGGTGGAATCCAATATTTGCAGTGGTTTGGAATTGCTGAGATTCAGTTGTTTGCCGATGGCATATGCCGTGGCGCTCTGATCACCGGTAATCATAACCGTTCTGATACCGGCTTGATGAAAAATGTGGATGAGATCGGGCATACCGGTTCGAAGCGGATCGATCATGCCCGTCAGCCCCAACCAGGTAAGATCCGCAAACGGTTCGTCTATATCCGTCTCTTGTTCGGCATAGGCAATACCTAATACCCGCAGGGCATCCCCTGCCATACGCTCGTTGGCGCTTAATATGTTTTGCGTCTCTTGTTCGGTCAACACTACCCGTCTGCCGCTTTTAAAATAGTAGCGACACAACTGCAACACCTCCTGGGGACTGCCTTTTACCGCTACCATTTGCTTACCGTTGGCCAGCGGATGACAAGTGCACATGTAAGGCCGGTTCTCCGATCTGAACTCGATTTTGGAACGCGGCAATTGGTTGTGCAGCGCCTTGACGTCTATGCCGGCCTTGACCGCCAGTTCGAGTAAGGCGTTTTCCGTCGGTGATCCGCTGAATAAACCATTATCATGATTTATTTCTTCCATCTCATTGCACAATGCCAGCACCTGCAACAATTGTTTAAAGTCTTTGCGCTTCACCGGGTCAATGACTTTGCCTTTGAGGACAAATTGTGTCCCTGAAATGACCACTGGCTGAATCCCTAAATGCACGGCCACCACACTCATCTTATTCAAGGTCAAGGTGCCGGTTTTATCCAGACAGAATACTTGCACCGAACCCAAGGTTTCCACGGCGTTCAATTGGCGTATGGCCACTTTGTGTTGATGCATTTTACGAATGCCCAACGCCAAGGTGGTGGTCGCCACGGTAGGCAATCCTTCGGGCACGGCCGCCACCGCAAGGGAAATGGAACTCTTAAGCATTTGCAAAACGCTTTGCCCGCGCAGTAATCCTATGAAGAAAACACTGGCGCAAACCGCGCTGCTGATAATCGCCAGTTGAGTGCCAATTTTTTCCAGTTGAATTTGCATGGGTGTTTCGGGTGGCCTGGCGACACCCACCAAGGATTGGATTTTACCGATTTCCGTATTGAGTCCCGTGGCCACCACCACCGCTAACGCATTGCCACCTGTCACCATGGTGCCCATGTGCACCATGTTTAATCGGTCCGCCAAAGGGGTATCGGCGGCGGCGAGAAATTCACTGGATTTGCCTACCGGTACGCTTTCGCCTGTCAACGCCGATTCATCCACGGTCAAGCGCTGCGCTTTGATGACTCTGGCATCGGCAGCTACAAAATCCCCCGGATTTAATAACAACAAATCACCCAAGGCCACTTTAGAGTGAGGTACTTCCTGAACATCAGCGTCGCGAATCACCCGCGCATACCGGGGTGCCGGTTTGGTCAAAGACGCGATGGTGTTTTCAGCCTGACGCTCGGTCACAAATCCTATACCAGCGTTAATAAAAACTACCGCCAATATTACTGCGGCATCCACTATGCCGCCGGTGGCAATGGACACCACGGCCGAGGCCGCCAACAATCCCACCGGCACGCTCATAAATTGTTCCATTAACATGGATAGTTCCGAGCGTCTGGCAATAGCTGGCAACTCATTTAATCCGTATAACAGCAAGCGTTTGTTGGCTTCATCGAGACTCAATCCTTGCTTCAGTCCACCACCGATGACCTCAACGACCTGCTCGGCGGTTTTGCTATGCCACACATGCCCGGTCTGCGCCTGGCTGGCGTGTTGCTCGGCGTGTTGTGTGGCGTGTTGTGTGGCGTTTTGTGTGGCCATGTGCGTTGGTTTGGCATGCCCCTCTTGTGATAAAAGCCGCTCCGCCTCTTCGGATACGATGGCGATTTGCTGTTTAACAAACGCGAGCAGTTTGTCGCCAACTTCCTGTACATTGCGGCCGGTGTTTCTGATACTCCGGGAACGCGGAGGCGTATTCTTAGTGTATTTAAAACTTGAAGCCGCCCGCTGCACTGCTTTTTGTACTAGGGTGGTCACTTCGTTAACCGAGAGCGTGGGCTGATAATGGATCAATACATTCCCCGTCGAAGTACTCACCGCCGATTCGGTAATAGCTTCCATGACCGACAATTGCCTGGTTAATTGCGCGGCAAAGTTTTCCTGACGGTAAAGCGCGCTGATGTAATAGCGGGCCCGGCCTTTCACTGCGGTATGCAGAGGTTTGATAATAATTTTTATGACGTGTTTACCCTGACGCGCCGACTGACTTGCGGCGCTGGCTTTGGAGGAATGTGTGATTTTATCGGAACTGGTCACTGGATGTGTTGACGTTTTTTGTGACGTTTTAAACCAGGATACGCAACGCACATCGCATCTATATTCATAATAATCATAAACCGAAATGCGCTGGATTACACCTTCCCGCCTACGGTCTTTGTAGGAACAAGGATAGTACTAATCTGATTTGTTGTTAACATTGAGGTAAATCAATAGAGGAAGCAGGAAGTGTCAGGCAGGTTATGGCGGGCAAATGATGTCGCGCTCCTCCAGCTATTTTTTAAACCGTTCGATTTTGCTCTGCAACGAACATATGGGAGGGTGTTGATCCAAATAGTGACCGTATTCAATACGCTGTTGGGTCTGTTGTTCCCAACTCATTTGTTCCCAACGTAGGAGTTG
>JASFLF010000597.1:0-3399 GCA_050118235.1 Gammaproteobacteria bacterium
CTATTATCGCTCCTCGTCTCGGGCATGCTGCTTCGCTCTATCTACTCCATCCATGGAGTTGCGTGCATGCGCACCCTCGGCACTTAGTACATCCCTATTCGTCATATAGCTGGGTAACAACCGCAAGCTCTTTTTTTTCTCCGAGCAAGACTCAGCGGTAGTGGGAGTGCTCTGAACATTTTCGTGCTCCGTAATACTAAGAACCTGTGCTTAAACTGTGATCCAGTTCACGTTCTTCCTGCAAACCACTTCACAAAATCAAAAAAGGTTCGATATGAATAATAGGTTGTAGTAATCAGTTTCGCTGACCAGCTTGGTAGTAGCAACGCACGGATTGCCATAAAAATAGTTATAAGTCATTAAGTTGGAAGATACTGCGAAACTAATCGACAGGTTTAAGCCTAATCGGCTAAATTTTGAGGTAATCCGTCATGTCAGTCCCAACATTGACTTCGCTCGTTTTTTGCGCTGCGGTCACTATGTTTTCCAGTCAAGTTGTTCTCGCCAACCTACCAGCCTGTGGCACTGTGCCCACAGGTCAAGTTTGCTATTTTACCAACGTCTCTGACTTCGAAGGAGGCGGCTTTGACCATGTCAGCTTTGATCCCCTAGATGAACGCGACACGCTTAGCATCGTACAAAAATTCGAGAATATAACCGTATTTGACATAAGGAACGGTAGTGGCGCCATTCGTCATACCAGCGAACACGCGTCAGATTTCCCGGGTGAAGGCTCAGAAGGTGGTGCCGTCAGTGGTGAATACCGTGTTGACATGGGCTATTTCGGTACTAGCCAAGTGATCGTGGAATTTGACTTGCCAGTTGATGCCGTAGGTGGTTTCTTCGGTGGTGCCAATGGCACGGCCAATATCACTGTCACTTTGGAAGACGGATCGAGTTTCAACACTACATTGAATGATGCCGGTATTCCAGCGGCGCCAGAAGGCGCTTCATCTCCAGAAGGTGAGTGCACGGCGATTAATGGCTTTTTGGGTTTAGATAGTGGTGGTGAATCGAAGATTGTTAAGGTTGTCTTTTCAGTCCCGAGAGATGCCGCTTCGTTGGATAGCCTCTTTCTCGGTACCGCCGAAGGTGGGAGCCACGGCCCGGGAGTGGTTGGCTTCCCTGAAACCGTTATCAATCCAAACTGCACCGCACTCGGATATCCGGCCCCGCCGGTTCTGCCGCAAAGTGCACTTGTCATTATGGACTCTGACGGAGATGGCCTGCCCGATGAATGGGAGCAGCAATATGGCTTAAATCCCCTGGATGCAAGTGATGCGACGATAGATAGCGACGGCGACGGAATCGCCAATCTAACTGAATTTGTCAATGGAACCGATCCCACTTATTTTGATATCGGCACACCCAACACACTTACTAGCAATACCGAGGTGCAAGGTGCATTGCGTTTAACGCCTCAAAGCACGCCACCGGTTAATTGTATTGCTAACACCGAAGGCGCCATGTACTACGACTCAACATTGGGCATTATCCTGGTCTGTGATGGCGTGGGCTGGCAAGCATATCGTGGACCCCGGGGCGATATGGGTCCAGCAGGTCCTCAAGGCCTGCCCGGTGAACCTGGTGCTAAAGGCGAGAAGGGCGACAAAGGTGAACCGGGTAAAGATGCACCTTTTGCCAATATTAGTTGCTCGACCCAGCAGATTATTCGCTATAACGGCACGACATGGGAATGTGCTACTGACATACTGGGAGCGCTGACTCTTAACTGCAGGGATGGAGATACTATTTTGTTTAAGGATGGCCGCTGGCAATGTGCCTATCTCCCTGGCCAAGGAACTGGTAGAAACAAATGGAACCATGAGCTAAAAGAATCAAAGAGCAAGAAGCATTACAAACAACATGAGGATTAATTGGCTGACACGATTGGCGTAGCTCAGCGGTAGCGGCCAGTTTACAGTTATACCATACCGCACTCGCTGTGCTCCCGCTCAGTTATGGATGTGTAACGACCTCCACGAGCGCACAGCGCACACTACGTCATCTGAAGCGAGTTTTGCGACCACCCCCTCAAGGGGAGAAGGAACTGTTTATGGATGCGCACTAGTGCACACAGATGTTGAATTTTCGAAATGATAGTGTACCGCATTGCAGATTGAACGCTGGGCCCGGAATGACGGCATCACTATTATCTATACTGAGCCTGACGTTCATCGAAAGCCACGCTGCCTACGGCGGTTAGACCCGCAAAATAACTGTTAGCGAAAGCCTCGCAAGTTTCTTTTTGGCCTTTCCATTCCAGGCATTCTGTGTTACTCAAATCAGACGGGCAATCACCTGGATAAGCCCGATTGCATACGTTCTTCATATCCGCAAGCATTTGGTTATCACATTGTTCCTGTGTTTTACCATTAATGGTTTGGTAACAGATGTCATGTGTGTTACATGGCAGTACCTCTGTGGGCATTTGACCGTGGACGAAGTATTCACTATTCGGGGGAACTTCACCTGATCCGAAAGCGGTGCTGTCTGTTTGTCGGCTGTTATTGATACTGGATGGATCGTTGCGAGTCTGGGAAGTTGCCAGCGGATCGGCTTCGGTTATATATACACTGCAACCATCAATCTCGTGACAGCGGTTGTTTTGTAATTCGATCGCCGTTGGGTCGGTTTGAAACAACGCGGGGATACCGGGATCAAAACCACCTTTTCGGCAATAATCGACCATACCATCGACGGTTTCGCTGTAGGAATTGCCCTTAGTGTCGGTGGCTGTGGCGGTAATGCTGTGCGCACCTTTGTCCAGGTTCAAGGTTGTAGCGAATTGAAAGCACAAGAACGGCGCGCTATCTGGGCAGTCTGTAGCGAACGCACTAGCGGTGACCGTGGCAACTTGTTGATTAACCACTACACTTGGCGTGTTGTCGTTACCATTATTATCTTCGACGCGAACCCAGCCGGTAACAGTATGCGTTTGAGTGCTCGGCGTCTCGCCGATGTCCAGTGCTTGACCGATGACAAAATTCGGAATCGGGCTCGTAAGTACTATCCCGGTACTTGATAGTGTTTGTATTTCTGCGGGGAGATCGGTTGGTTGGCCATCGTCACCACAGGCAGAAACAAATAACAAAGTGCTACTGATAATCGTCATTTTCGGAAAAACTGTATTTAATTTCATTTTTTTCTTCTTAATATGAGGGTAGTTAACCCTGTCTTGTTGGGCTAGAGTGAATTTGCCATTATAGCATACGCAGTAAGTAGGAGATCAACCGTTCCGGGGCATAAAATAGAGTGAACGGGGAAAGGTTGAAGGTTGAAGGTCAAAGGGGCGAGGCGAAAGGTGAAAGGTTAGAGGTTAAAGGTGCGAGGCGAAAGGTTAGAAGTTAGAGATTAGAGGTATGTTCATAAAAAACCACATCCCAAATTTATCCGATA
>JASFLF010000598.1:0-3399 GCA_050118235.1 Gammaproteobacteria bacterium
CAGTGGCCGCGATTACCAAAATCAAGACCACCTATGTGGCAGCATTGCAAACAGAGCTGAAAAGCATTCCCCATGAATTAACTGATTTGAATATAGCCTACCAGCGGGGATGGCCGGAGGCACTTACCTATGGAGACAGTTTGCAAAAAAGCTGGGACCTGGATCGAAAAACCGGCTTTACAAAATACGGTCCCCATAGGAGTGATTTGAAAATTACCGTGAAAGGGGTGGCCGCGAAAGACATTGTTTCACGCGGACAACAGAAACTTTTGGCTTGTGTGCTAAAAATCGCTCAGGTGAAATTATTTCGCAAGACCATTGGATTCAGTCCTCTGTTCTTAGTGGATGATATTTTTTCCGAACTGGATCGGACTGCATCCCGAAAAGTGATCTACTTGTTACGGGAGACAAGCAGTCAGTTGTTGGTTACGACCATAGAACAACAGCCGGCGATGGACGCACTACAACAGGACGATATGAAGATGTTCCACGTGGAACACGGCGTGTTTCAAGAAGTGATATAATGCATTCTTTTATTAAGGAGAGAACACAATGGTAGATAAATCCGATTATGATTCCAGTCGCATCAAAGTCTTAAAAGGCTTGGATGCTGTGCGCAAGCGGCCTGGAATGTATATTGGAGACACCGATGATGGGACGGGACTTCACCATATGGTTTTTGAAGCGGTGGATAATGCCATTGATGAGGCATTGGCAGGTTATTGCACGGAAACCAAAGTGATTATTCACAGTGATGGTTCCGTTACGGTGGTCGACAATGGTCGTGGGATTCCGGTGGACATTCATAAAGAAGAAGGCCGTTCCGCAGCCGAAGTGATTATGACCGTATTGCATGCGGGCGGAAAATTCGATGACAATTCTTATAAAGTCTCCGGCGGTTTGCACGGTGTTGGCGTGTCCGTGGTCAATGCGTTGTCGGAATGGCTTCAGCTCACTATTTATCGGGATGGGGGCGTTCACGTCCAGGAATATCGCAACGGAGATCCCGTGGAGCCGTTAAAACAAATCGGCGACACTGATCGCAGTGGCACTGAAATTCGTTTCAAACCGTCGCCAGTGATTTTTACCGATACCGAATTTCATTACGACATATTGGCCAAGCGATTGCGGGAACTATCGTTTTTAAACTCGGGCGTGCGTGTCACTTTGTCCGATGAACGAACCAGCAAATCCGATACATTTGAGTACCAAGGCGGTATCAAAGCTTTTGTGGAACATTTGAATCGCAATAAGACACCTATCCATGACAATGTGTTTTATTTTATAACCAATAAAGACGATATCGAAGTCGAACTGGCTATGCAGTGGAACGACTCGTATCAAGAGAATATTTTTTGTTTTACCAACAATATTCCGCAGCGCGATGGCGGCACCCACTTAGCGGGTTTTAGAAGCGCCCTGACACGCACCTTAAACAACTATATAGACCAAGAAGGTATCGCCAAAAAAGCCAAAGTACAAATCAGTGGTGATGACAGCCGCGAAGGATTAACCGCGGTATTATCAGTCAAAGTTCCCGATCCTAAATTCTCCTCCCAAACCAAAGACAAACTGGTTTCTTCCGAAGTAAAAGGTGTGGTGGAATCGGCGATGGTTGAAAAATGCGGCGAGTTTCTGTTGGAAAATCCCGTGGATGCCAAAAAAGTCGCCGGTAAAATTGTGGAAGCTGCGAGAGCGCGGGAAGCTGCGAGAAAAGCCCGCGAAATGACCCGTCGCAAAGGTGCATTGGATGTGGCCGGTCTGCCAGGCAAGCTGGCGGATTGCCAGGAAAAGGATCCGGCTTTATCCGAATTATTCCTAGTGGAGGGCGATTCCGCTGGTGGTTCGGCCAAACAAGGTCGCGACCGTAAGTTCCAAGCCATATTGCCCTTGAAAGGAAAAATTCTCAACGTGGAAAAAGCCCGCTTCGATAAAATGTTGTCGTCCGCTGAAGTGGGTACTCTAATTACGGCGTTGGGTTGTGGTATTGGCCGGGAGGAGTTTGATCCCGACAAACTGCGTTATCACCGCATCATTATCATGACCGATGCCGATGTCGACGGCTCCCATATTCGCACTTTATTGTTGACGTTTTTCTATCGCCAGATGCCGGAGCTCATCGAGCGGGGCCATATCTATATTGCGCAACCGCCGCTGTTCAAAGTGAAAAAAGGCAAGCAAGAAAACTACGTTAAAGACGAAGCTGAACTCAATGAGTATTTATTACAGCTGGCATTGGACAATGCAAAATTGTACGTCGGGGCTGATGTCCCACCCATTGTGGAAGTGGCGCTGGAAACTTTAGCCAAACAATACTTGGCGGTGATGGCAACCATAGACCGTTTGTCGCGGCGCTATCACGCCAATGTGCTGGAAAAAATGATTTACATGCCAAGGTTTGACGCGGCGAATATGGCTGACGAAGGCAAGACACAACAATGGTTCGGGGAAATCCTTACCCGCTTGAATGTGGGTGATGCGCAATCGGAGCGTTATGAGTTACGCTTGGAAAAAGACCCTGAGCAAAATATGTATGTGGCACAGATAAATCAAATCAGCCATGCAGTGGGCGATGAACGTCCCATGCATAATGACTTCTTTAATTCATCGGAATACCGGGCGTTTGTGGCTTTAGGGGAGCAGCTAGATGGGTTGCTTGGCGAAGGTGCTTACGTGCAACGGGGTGAACGTAAAAAAGACATCGCCAGTTTTAAAGAAGCACTGCGCTGGTTAATGGACGAAGCGCGCCGCGGCCAACATATCCAGCGCTACAAAGGCTTGGGGGAAATGAATCCCGAACAATTGTGGGAGACCACACTGGATGTCAACAACCGGCGGTTGCTGCAAGTTCAAATCGAAGATGCAGTGGCAGCGGATGAAATTTTTACCACGCTAATGGGGGATCAAGTCGAGCCTAGGCGGGAATTTATTGAAAGTAATGCGCTGGATGCGGAGAATCTGGATATCTAAAATTAACCACGAAGGCACGAAGGTGATCTTCGTGCCTTCGTGGTAATTCCTTTAACTTTCTTTGTGGTAAGCCACCACACGTTCCACTTCATTCTTCGAACCCAGAATCACCGGCACCCGTTGGTGCAAGTCTTCCGGTTGAATGTCCATAATACGTTCACGGCCGGTGCTGCTGGCACCTCCGGCTTGTTCGATGATAAACGACATGGGATTGGCTTCGTACATCAAGCGCAGTTTGCCGGCCTTGGAGGGATCTTTAGTATCTTTAGGATACATAAAAATGCCGCCTCGGGTGAGGATGCGATAGACTTCCGCCACCATGGAGGCCACCCAACGCATATTGAAATCTTTATCGCGGCTGCCGGTTTTCCCCGCCAGACATTCGTCCACGTAACGCTTTACGGGGGCTTCCCAGAATCGCATGTTGGA
>JASFLF010000599.1:0-3393 GCA_050118235.1 Gammaproteobacteria bacterium
AGATGGACTGGATTAAAAATGGTACATCACTATTTCCTGCCGCGAAGCGGCGACCGTCCACGGTTGTTATACAGATGGCGTGCGCATCCGGATTGACAGTAAACACATCGGGCGCAATATTATAACAAGTGCCGCTAGTGCCTCCTTTGGTGTGGTCATGTATTAGTGTTAACAATTGGTCTATGTCATGGTCGTTGTGGCAATGGTTTGAATTGCGGCTGTGTTGTATTTTAGTTAAAGGCGTTTCCCGTGCGCTTGTGCGGAACATATGCAGGCCAAGTTTCTTCGACAATGCTTCGCAAGCTTTCAAGCCCCGCACACTTTTTTGATGTGCTTCATCAAGGGGCGGAGAATACACTGCAAAACCGAATTGACCGGGTATGACCACAAGCATAGCGCCGCATAAACTGCTTTTCGCAGGCAAGCCCACACGATAAGCCCACTGGCCTGAAAAATCATACATACCACAGGTCTGCATAACCGATAGAATGGTTTTAACGTGGTCGGCAGGCAGTACTTGTTTGTTGCTTTTCGGATGAACTCCCGCGTTAGCCAATACAGCCGCAATTGTTGCCAAGTCTAGACAGTCCAGCGAAATACAACATATCCGCTGATAAAGTTCGAGGAGGTCTTCCACCGGTCCCTTAACAAGCCCCCGACTAAGCAACAGGTAAGCGATGGCGCGGTTGTGATGGTCATACTGACGACGCGATGCCAACGCGTTTTGATCCATGGCGATGGGCTTAGATAACAAGCGCTGTAATAAATCGCAAATTCGTGAAAAGCGTTCTTCCAGGTTTTGTCCGGCAATCAAGTCAAGTGTGGCAATCGCCCCGGCATTCATGAACGGATTCAGCTTGTGATTTTCTTGATCCTCTGAATACAGAATCGAATCAAACCGTTCCCCGGTGGGTTCAACACCGATTTTATGTAGGATGGTATCGGTGTCATGGTCTTGCAATGCAAGCGCAAGTATTAACGGTTTGGCAATCGATTGAATCGTGAACACAATGCGACTATCGCCCGCTTCCAGCACCGCGCCATCCAGGGTTACCGCGGATAGACCAAACCAATTGGGA
This sequence comes from Gammaproteobacteria bacterium, assembly GCA_050118235.1. Classification (GTDB taxonomy): domain Bacteria; phylum Pseudomonadota; class Gammaproteobacteria; order SZUA-152; family SZUA-152; genus JAJDNG01. The sequence continues at coordinate 1,080 of JASFLF010000599.1, forward strand.
TCGGCTTGGGATAATTCGGGCAAGTGAGTTGCTATTCCGCCGTCCGCGTCATGTCGGAACGAGTGGTACAAGTCTTGTAACATCGACTGCAATAGAGTGTGGCTTTCCAGCAGCATGTCCGGCCGTTTGATAGTCACGCTGTTCATTGTTGCCTCTTAATCCATCCAATCATCCCGAGCGCTGCAGTCGAGATTAGTATTTCTTGACACGCATCGGGCTAATAGCGTGTGGTCTAGACTAAACATTACTTGGCATGAGTCATGCCAGCCAAGCCTGTGAAAAATCGCTGGAAAATCTGATGGTTACAAAAGCTTGTAAGTAGATACTGCGAATCCGACGGATACAATGTTCCATTGCAGGGCCATGGAAAGGAATATGCACCGGGTTCGGGCATTTTGGTGGATGCGGGAAATACGAGACAGCCCTATTTTCAGATGTCCCAGCGCAAATCATACTGACGCAAGATAGGTGCTGGAGCCCGCCACAGGAATTATTGATACCGGTTACAAGATACTCTGCACTGCAGGCTTATTCGTACTCACTTATTAAGCTGATAGTCACAGAGAGAAGGGGTCAGTAAAAGAGAACCCCCAATGTAAAACTGTTATCCGAACTTAGATAGAGAATTCTCTAATTGCGACCCCATCACCAACGGCTATTGTCAGTTAGGCGCTGTTTTCCAATCAGCCAAAGTGCACTAGTGTATCACTTGACACCCCGGTCGGGAGCAGTGTGTTAAGCGGCTTGTTAACAAAGTCGGCAACGCGATACACTGCAAAGTAATAAAAACAACAAAAGGCCGCTTTAGATTTAAGTGCGCGCTCGGATCCGCCGAAATTGGCGAGTAGGGAAAATAAATTATGCAACGCTATAAAATCTTTCATCGCACTTACTACAACTTTTCCGCGGTTGTAAGCCTCGAGCCTCACACGTTGCTTCTACGGCCGAGAGAGGGCCATGAGTTGCGCATCGAATCCTCAATCCTGACGCTCACCCCCACCGCGACTCTGCGTTGGCATCGTGACGTGGAAGACAATTCTGTGGCGATAGCGACCTTCGATTCGCCCGCTAACCAGCTTTTGATTGAGAGCGAAGTCATTATTCAACAATACAACGAGGCTCCTCTTGACTTTCTGGTGGCCGATTACGCCACTAACTACCCCTTTGCCTATACACCCGAGGACAGGGTTGTGCTGTCGCCCTATATGAATGTCACCGACACGGCCGGTGGCTCACTGTCCGAATGGGTTGCGAATATATGGCAGTCGGAACGACTGCAAACTTACGAATTGTTACAGCGTCTTTGTGTCCACATCAATCAAACGTTGTCCTATCAACTGCGCGAGGAACCCGGTGTTCAAAGCGCTGCAGAAACACTGTCCCGCGAGACCGGCTCCTGCCGAGATTTCGCGAATCTATTCATGGAAGCCACACGGCACCTGGGCTTCGCCTCGCGTTTTGTCAGCGGTTACCTGCATGCTCCACCATCAACGATCAATTTCGGTGCAACCCATGCGTGGGCCGAAGTATACATACCGGGAGCAGGTTGGAAGGGGTTCGATCCTACCATTGGAGAAATCGTTGGAACCAATCACATTGCAGTAGCCGTGGCAAGGTTGCCCGAATCGGTGCCACCCATCGCCGGTTCGTTTGTTGGGATTCCGGGAGCAAACCTCAACGTGGGTGTATGGGTGACAGAGGTGTAGTGAAAACCGCGCTTGAGCGAGGGGCGGTGTCTGTCTCCATCTTCTCTTGGGGCGATCGACTACGCCAGCTTACTCGCTTCACGATAAGAGACCACTCGCTGTTGGCTTTCGTCCCACAAACATGATTGAAAACAGTTAATGATTTCCCGTGGCATAAGTGTTGTGGTCACCGGTGACTGAAGTTCGGGAATGGCGGCCATTGCTTCAGGCAGACGATAAAACGGGATACGCACATTGAGGTGATGAATGTGGTGGTAACCGATGTTCCCGGAAAACCATTGCATGATCTTGTTGAGCCGCATATAGCTCGAAGACTCCAGTGCGGCCCGGTAGAATGTCCAGGCCTCGGGCGAAATAATGTGCATTCGTTTAAAGCTGTGCTGGGCGAAAAAAAGATAACTGCCCAGTGCCGAGGCGATGGTCATCGGTAGAAATACAACAAAGAAGGCAACATCGAAACCACCATAGACCCACAAGAGAGCAACCAGTCCGCCATGGGTGAGAAGTGAAAGGGCCGAATCCCAGTGTTTTGCCGGATTGCGCAGCAGAGGTTGTAGAGTAATACTGAAGGCGAAGATCGTGATATAACCAAATAGCACCACCAGCGG
>JASFLF010000600.1:0-3385 GCA_050118235.1 Gammaproteobacteria bacterium
TCAAGAGAAGACCGGCGACATCGGGCCTTCTAATCCTGAGTATTTGCTGGCGGAAAACGAGTTGCTGAAATTGTTTTCCGGGTTGCGGATTCTGGATTATCGTGAGGAGGGATTGGTGGGTAATACCGCGCTCGGCTTTCGCCATGAAGCGATGTTGGTGGGCCAAAAGAAAGCCATGTAACTTATGTAACTTACGTGACTTAGGCTTCTTCGTGGCAGACAATCTCAATGTCGGTGCTATGACTGACTTATAGTGTTAACCACGAAGACACGAAGAGCACGAAGGGTTTTAAAAGGTTTTTCATCGTGTGCTTCGTGCCTTCGTGGTAAATCTTCATGTTGGTGCTTTGGCCGGTGTATGTTTTTCGCCACGAAGCCCGCGAAACATTCAGTTGACGTCGGTTTGCACCGCTCGCTCGACGATGTCCCGGCTCAGTTCAGGGGCCAAAAAGTTGATAAATGCATAAACATAATCCCGCATTATTCGCCCACGGTGCATGCATATATACGTCGTCCCCGGTTCAAACAGATGGCTGGCGTCAATCATGGCCAGGTTGTCATCTCTTTCGTCCATGGAGGACGCGGCGACTAGTCCCACCCCCATTCCCAAGCCCACGTAGGTTTTGATAATTTCCGAACTCATGGCGGTCAGGGCAATATTGGTCATCAATCCTTTTTCATCGAATGCGTTATTGATGGAAGAACGGCTCATGAAGGTATAGTCGTACGTGACCAGGGGATACGTGGCGATGGCTTCCAGTGTTAAAGGTTTGACCTGTTGCAACGGGTGGTCCGGTAATGTGATGACCGCAATGTTCCAGGTTTTGTAGGGCATCATGACCAGTTCATCGGAAACGGTTTCCGGTGCGGTGGTGATTGCCAGGTCCGCCGTGCGGGACAACACCATGTCCGCCAGCTGTTCCGGATTGCCTTGGTGGATGCGCAATTGGATTCCGGGAAATTCGTTGGAAAACCGGGTGATAATGGCGGGTAAACTATGACTGGCATAAGCTTGAATAGTTCCAACCGACAACGTGCCTTTGTTTTGGTCATTCAACTGCTCGCTGATCTGATGAATGTTTTCCGTTTCGGTCAGAATACGTTCCGCCATATCGATAATCGTACGGCCGGCCGGCGTGGTGCCCACTAAGCGTTTGCCGTGGCGTTCAAAGATTTGCACATTAAGTTCTTCTTCCAGGAGTCTGATTTGAGTGCTGATGCCGGATTGGGCAGTGTGCAGGCGTTCTGCGGCGCTGGAAACATTGAGCCCTCTTCTGGCTACTTCACATATGTATCGTAATTGTTGTAATTTCATGGCTCTTTATCTTCTGCAATGATTATATTGAGTAATTTAATCAGAAAAAAACATATACTAATTTTAGATTATATTTCATAAATCTTTATATAAGATTATGGACCAACTTCGAAAGAAATTAAATTGGATAAATACCGATCAAAAGTGTGATTTATTACCCATTTTGAGAATTTGCTCCTGGCAACCTCACTTAAGTTCTGATTTCAACCGCCGACTACTAGGTCATGGCCATAGCCTGGTAAATTCCCCTCGCCCAAAAACGGAGCATTTTGATGAATATCGCCTTTAATTTCCGCGGTTTTACACTGATTGTCGGCTTTCTGATGTCTGCCATCCCTCTGGTGACTAGCGCCAGTTATTTCGATCAAGGCTTGGTGTATTACAGTCAAGGCGAATACCAATTGGCACTGGAGCAATTTAATCAAGCCGTAAAAGCGGGCGAAGCCGGGGCGGACTATATGCTCATGAAACTGCATGCCGAAGGCCATGGCGCACAAGGGGTGGACGGTTCGTTCCATTGGGCGCGTAAGGCTGCCGAAAGCGGGTTTGCCCAAGCGCAATATCGGCTGGCGCAAATGTATTCCCAAGGAGAAGGCACCCCCATTGACCACCAACTCGCGTTCCACTGGTATCAACAGGCCGCCCTGCAAGGTTATCCCTTGGCCATACAATATGTCGCACAAGGGTACGAAACCGGTGTGGGAGTGGCAAAGAATGCCGACGAAGCCCGGCGTTGGTATTCCATAGCGGCATCCGAATTGGATGTGTTCGCGCAAAAAGGCGATCCGGGTTCACAAAATCGATTGGCGGCGCTTTATGAGCAGGGCAAAGGAGTGAAAGTCAATCCGCAAGCCGCCTTAGCCTGGTACAAAAAAGCCGCGTTTCAGGGGCTGGCCGATGCGCAATATAATTTAGGCCGGTTATTGGCCTTTGGTGATGTGGAACGCAATCTTGCGTTGGCGGAATATTGGTTGCAACACGCCGCGCAACGAGGTCATGAAGACGCCCGTTTAGCATTGGCGCAACTTAAAAACCTTAGCCCTTCCGAAGTGGCTTTATTCGATCAGCCTTAAATCGACTAACCATAAATAGTTAGCCATAGAATCCAGGCTCGCCCTCGGGCCGCTTTTTAAAACGCTTATAGATCCACTGATATTGCTCCGGGCACAGCTGGATACAGCGCTCCACCCCTTGATTGAGCGCCGTGGCCGCCGTCACCAAATCGGCCGATGCAATGTCCTGCGGGGCTGGAACCACATGCATGTGAAAACCCTGTCCCCGGGAAAGTCTTTGCGCAAATACAAAAAACACTGCGGCACCTGATTTTCTCGCCAATCGGGGCAGCAACGTCATGGTGTTGGTCTCAATGCCGAAAAAAGGCGCAAATACACCTCCTTCGTCGCCGGGGTCCTGGTCGGGTAGAATGCCGATAAATTCATTTTTCCTGATGGCGTGAAACAAGGCTTTCACGCCCTGGGTGTTAGTGGGCACCAGGCGGGCGCCGCTACGCTCTCTTGCCGAGCGCACGAATGGATCGAACTCGCTCATTTTCGGCGGGCGGTACAACGACGTCATCGGGAAGCGGCTGGCCCAATACAATCCCACCATTTCCCAGGCGCCAATGTGCGGCGCGGCTATTATGATGCCGCGTTTTCGTGCGACGGCTTCCAACAAAGCCTCCTCGCCGCTGATTTTTTTAACTAAGCCTAATACTTTGTCTTTGCGCCAAAGCCATAAAGCGCCTATTTCGGTCACGGTTTTGCCGGTCTGCGTAAAAATACGTTTCACCAGGGCTTGCTGTTGGGCTGCCGACATTGTGGGATAACACAAGCGAATGTTGGTGCGACAGATGTTCGCGGGCTTGTTGGGAAACCACAGGACAATGCGCGCTAACACCGCGCCACTTGCGTGAGCCAGCCGTAAGGGTAACAGCGACCAAAAGCGAATCAAAAATCGTATTATCAAAGCCCGCATCAGCTACGTTTTTTTTACCACCAATAGCACGAAGAAGTTAAGTGAAATAATTGGAGTGGGGATTATAGCGCAACAACGCAGGTCTATGATGGAGCG
>JASFLF010000601.1:0-3371 GCA_050118235.1 Gammaproteobacteria bacterium
CATGGCGTTTGCCATGGCCTCACTGCGAGCTAATGACATCATCCACATCGATGACTGTGCCAATGTGAACACCTCGTTCCCGGGATTTGTGGATCTTGCCTGCTCGTGTGGATTGAATCTTTCTGTGAAATGAATATCTTTAGTGTGACCGATTATGAGTCCTGAAAACTCCTCAAAAACAGCACCTGTTATTACCATTGATGGACCGACCGCCTCGGGTAAAGGCACCATCAGCCGGCTGCTGGCCGAGCGCTTGGGATGGGATATCCTCGACAGTGGGGCTTTGTATCGCTTATTAGGATTAAAAGCGCTGTGGCAAAATGTGGAACTGGACAATGAGCCCGTTCTGGCGCAACTGGCATTGGATTTGGATATTCACTTCAGTGGTTCGCCACAGGACGAGGAAATCCAGGTATTTTTGGACGATGAAAACGTCACCAACGAGATTCGCACCGAAAAAACCGGCGCCGCAGCCTCGAAAGTGGCGGCCTTGCCCAAGGTGAGAAGTGCATTGCTGGACAAACAAAGAGCGTTTCGCCAGCCCCCCGGATTGATCGCCGATGGCCGGGACATGGGCACTGTGGTGTTTCCGGATGCCCAAGTAAAGATATTTTTGACCGCATCGGCCGAAGAAAGAGCAAAAAGACGCTATAACCAGTTGATTGAAAAGGGTGTTAGTGTTAGTCTTTCCGATCTTTTTGAAGAGATCGCCGAGCGTGATAAAAGGGACAGCAATCGTAGCGCAGCCCCTTTGGTTGCGGCCGAAGATGCCGTCGAGTTAGATACCTCGGATATTACCGCAGAACAAGCCGCACTTCGCATTCTCGACCTCTATCAAAATCGCATCAAACCCTGATGTAGAAGTTAGTTTTTGAGCATATTAACTAATAGGTAATTAGTATTAGGTAATAATGCACAGGTGCCTGTGTTGTCTCTGATAGCCCAGGCGTTTGTTAATTAGCCCCAATGGTTTGTATTAACCAATGATTTATATTAACCAAAGTGGCTAGCCGTTTCTTTGTAGAGGTTGTCTTTAGTACTCGCCAGCGAGCGTCAAATTCCAAGACAACCACCCTAGAGAAGCGCCAACTTTACGTAACCATAACCCCATGACTGAAAGCTTTGCCCAATTATTTGAAGAAAGTTTGAACAAAACTGAAATGGCCCCCGGTACCATATTAATGGGTACCGTCGAAGATATTACTTCGGACTTTGTGGTCGTCAACGCCGGATTAAAATCCGAGGGTGTGATTCCTGCGTCGGAATTCTACAACGAACATGGTGATGTCGATGTCCATGTCGGCGATCAAGTGGAAGTCACTCTCGAGTATGTCGAAAACGGCTTTGGTGAAACTCTGTTATCGCGGGAAAAAGCGCTGCGCGCCCGATCCTGGATAGAGCTTGAAAAAGCCCATGAAGCCGGCGAGAACGTTGTCGGTGTAATCAGCGGTAAAGTAAAAGGTGGTTTTACCGTCGAAATCAACGATGTCCGCGCCTTCCTTCCCGGCTCACTGGTGGACGTTCGTCCGGTGCGCGATATGTCTTACTTGGAAGGTAAGCAGCTCGAATTTAAAGTCATCAAGTTGGACCAAAAGCGCAACAATGTGGTCGTATCGCGCCGCGCGGTGGTCGAAGCCGAAAGCACCGGCGAACGCGAAGAATTGATCGAAAATCTGCAAGAAGGCCAAGTGGTCAAAGGTATTGTTAAAAACCTTACCGATTATGGCGCTTTCATCGATTTGGGCGGCATCGACGGCTTGTTGCATATCACCGACATGTCCTGGAAGCGCATCAAACACCCCAGCGAGATTGTCAACGTCGGTGATGAAATCTCTGTCAAAGTCCTGAAATTCGACAAGGACAAAACCCGCGTCTCCTTAGGCTTGAAACAAATGGGCGAGGATCCATGGGAAGATATCACCCGCCGTTACCCAGTGGGCACCCGCTTGTTCGGCAAAGTGACCAATCTTACCGACTATGGTTGTTTCGTGGAAATCGAAGAAGGTGTGGAAGGCTTGGTGCACGTTTCCGAAATGGATTGGACCAACAAAAACGTCAGCCCCGGTAAAATCGTGCAATTGGGTGACGAAGTGGAAGTGGTGGTCCTGGATATCGATGCCGAGCGCCGCCGGATCTCACTGGGCATGAAACAATGCCGCGCCAATCCCTGGGAAGAGTTTGCCGGCACGCACAATAAAGGCGACAAAATCTCCGGTACCATTAAATCCATTACTGATTTTGGCATATTTATTGGATTAGATGGTGGTATCGACGGTTTAGTGCATCTATCTGATATTTCTTGGAATGTGCCTGGTGAAGATGCCGTGCGCAACTACAAGAAAGGCGATGAAATCGAGACAACGATATTGGCCATTGACCCCGAGCGCGAGCGAATCTCACTGGGCATCAAGCAACTGGAGCAAGATCCGTTTAATAACTATCTTGCCGAGCATCCCAAAGGCAGCATCGTTAAAGGTGACATTATCGAGGTTGATGCCAAGGGCGCGACAGTGCGCTTGATCGAAGGAGTGGAAGGGTATATCCGCGCCTCTGAAATTGCCCGTGACCGTGTCGAAGATGCTCGCACCATGCTGAAAGTGGGCGATGAGATCGAAGCTAAGTTTCTGGGTGTGGATAGAAAGAACCGCAGCATAAACTTGTCGATAAAAGCTAAAGATAGCGCTGAGGAAGCCGAAGCTATAGAAGACTACAGTCGAGGCGCGGATCAAGCCGGGACCACCAAGCTGGGCGATTTGCTCAAAGAGCAGATGGAAGGCAAAGATCAGGGCTAATTTCGCGATTTGCGCCAGGTGCTGTGAATTTTATTTTTATAAAACAGTGACTTGTTACTTTGGATGAGGTAATCTTCTAAGGGTGGTGACTCAGGCCGCCACTCTTGGGGCCTGCCGGACAACAAGAGATGTTGGGGATTGACGAGGATGACAAAATCGGAACTCATCGAAAAGATCGCGAAAAAACAACCGCATCTGCCTTATAAGGATGTCGAGCTGTCTGTAAAAACCTTAATTGAGCAGATGGCGCAAAAGCTCAGCACGGGAAGTCGAATCGAAATACGCGGATTTGGCAGTTTTTCGTTGCATTTTCGCCCACCCAGAATTGGGCGAAATCCGAAAACGGGCGAAGCGGTGGCGCTTTCTGGAAAATATGTGCCGCATTTTAAACCTGGAAAAGAGTTGCGTGAGCGGGTAAACAATGTTGCTGGCGACGTTTCCAATGACACGTCCGCCAATGACGAGCAACAAGCGGCTCAACCGCCTCTGCAGCACGCACAACAGCCATAAGCGCCAGAGCCATGTTAAGGAAATAGCCATTTCCTCGCTAATGGCATTCGAATAAAGAAACGGTATTGG